>NZ_JHZZ01000001.1:3100000-3400000 GCF_000687935.1 Polaribacter sp. Hel_I_88
ATATTTATTTTATCTAAATTTATTTGTAAACCAATTTGATTACATTTTAATTGAATTTCCTTTTTATTACCTAACAGCGTTAAATCTACAATATCTAATAATTGCAAACGTGCAGCTGCCTCAATAATTCTTGGATCATTACCTTCTGGTAAAACAATATGTTTTCTGCTTGCTCTTGCTTTTTGCAATAAATTATATTGAAACATGCTTGGTGTTAATTTATCAGAATTAAAACTTGATAAAATACTTGTTAAGCCTTTTTCATTTACATGTTTATCAAAAGTATCTAGAGCTAACACAATTTTTTTTGTATTGCTAGCATAAATTTTTGGTTTAACAGAACCAATTTGATTCGAAACACCAAAAGTGCCACCTTTTACAGAAATAATAGGAATGGTAGATTGTACGCCTTCAATCAGTTTAAGAATCGAATCTTCAGGGATTAAACCTCCTGTTAAAATAATCCCTGCAATTTTTGGATAATTGCTAGAAGCATTTGCCTGTAAAGCTCCTAAAATAATATCAGCTCTGTCTCCAGGAGTAATTACCAACGCATTTTTTTTAATTCGAGTAATGTAATTTCGCAATTGCATGGCACCTGTGCTATAGCTGCCAATAGAATTATTTAAAAATTGCTCACCAAATAAAATTTCTCCTTGTAATGCATCAACAACTTCTTTTACAGTAGGAAATGCTAAATAGTTTACTTTTGGAATTACATCAATTTGTACTGATTTAGGAATTGATTTATGCAATTGTTCTCTAATATAATCAATTTCATCAACTTCAGTTTTGTTCGCAATTACACCAATAACATCTACTTCTTTTTGCACAAAAGAATTGTAGGTAATTTGCATTGTGTTGATAAAATCTTTTTTCTTTTTCCCATTTCCAGCACCTACAATTAATACAGGAACTCCTAAATTTTTAGCAATCATAAGGTTTACATCAACCTCTGTGAAACCTCCATCACCAGAAAAATCTGTTCCTTCAATTAGCACATAATCGTAAATTGATTCTAGGTTTTTGTATTTTTTAATGATGTTATGAATTACTTCATCAGTTTTGCCTTCGCTAATTAATTCTACAACTTCATTTTGTTCGTACACAAAACAATCTTTGTAATCAATATCTAAATTAAAATAATTAATTGCGGTGTTTGTGTGGTTGTCGAATTCGTTGTTTTCTCCTTTGTTGATAATAGGTCTAAAATACCCAACTTTAGAAGATTGATTTAACATCATTCTTAAAATACCAAGGGAAATTAGTGATTTACCACTATTCGCTTCAATCGTGGTTATATATATGGATTTACTCATTTTTTGTAATTTCTTGCAAAAATAAGGCATAAAAAAATGACTAATTGTGATATTAGTCATTTAATTAAGGTTAGTTTTTTAATTTTATTATTGAAGCTTCATAAATTTGTAATCTTATTTACATTCCTCATTGTAGAAGTCAACAACTTTTATAATATCTTCTTTTCCAAATTCATTATTATCAATTTTATCAACGAATTTTGGACAATTAGAAAAGTATTTTCGAATACTTTTTTTAAATCTTAAACTTTTGGTATCGTTATAAAAAAAGAAAGCTTTGTCATCATTATTTTTAGCAAAATAGTAAGTTTCATAAAAACTAGCTTTTTTATTATAAATACTTATACCTAGCCCATTGGAATTTCCTGAAAATGGAGCTGTATCTGTTTCTTTATGAAGGGCTGTATATAAGGACATACTTTCCCCTTTTTTTAATAATTTTAGTAATACAAACTTTCTTGTGTTCCCTATTTTTTTATAGTAATATGAGGTGCTATCTAAATTGAAATCTAATCTTTTTACTTTTCTGGAATCATAATTTTTTCTTTTTCCGTCTAAAGATTCTTTAAATTTTACTTTGCTGTTTGCTAAAGAATTATAATCTGCAAATCCTATTTTTGATGATCCATCTTTAAAATAAATAGTAGCCTCTTTATAATTTTTACTTGAAGCTAAATTTATTGGTATATTTTGAGAAAAGAGTTTACTAAATGTAAATAATAGTAAAATTAAAATTAAGTTTTTCATAATATTTTTTAAACCTGTAAAACACCCATATTAAACTTCTTTTCAATAGGAGCGTGGTTTGCAGCTTCGATTCCCATAGAAATCCAAGTTCTAGTTTCCAGAGGATTTATAACACCATCTGTCCAAATTCTTGCAGCAGCATAATAAGGAGAAACTTGGTTGTCATAGCGCGATTTTATTTTATCAAAAAGTTCTGCTTCTTTTTCTGGTGTAATTTCTTCACCACGTTTTTTAAGTGATGCAGTTTCTATTTGTAACAACACTTTTGCAGCCGAGTTTCCACTCATTACAGCTAGTTCAGCACTTGGCCAAGCCACAATTAATCTTGGATCGTAAGCTTTACCACACATAGCATAATTTCCTGCACCATAAGAATTCCCAATAACAATTGTAAATTTTGGAACCACAGAATTACTTACAGCATTTACCATTTTTGCGCCATCTTTTATAATTCCTCCATGTTCAGATTTAGAACCGACCATAAAACCAGTAACATCTTGTAAGAAAACTAATGGAATTTTTTTCTGATTACAATTGGCAATAAAACGAGTAGCTTTATCAGCAGAATCATTGTAAATAACGCCACCAAATTGCATTTCTCCTTTTTTAGTTTTTACTAATTTACGTTGATTGGCAACAATACCAACTGCCCAACCATCAATTCTTGCATAACCAGTTAGGATTGTTTGTCCATAACCTTCTTTGTATTGTTCAAATTCAGAATTATCTACCAAACGCTTTATGATTTCTAACATATCATATTGTGCGTTTCTTTCTTTTGGTAAAATCCCAAAGATATCATCTTGATTTTCTTTTGGCTCAAAAGATTCAGTTTTGCTAAAACCAGCTTTGTCATAATCGCCAATTTTATCAACAATAAATTTTATTTTATCCAAAGCATCTTTATCATCTTTGGCTTTATAATCTGTAACTCCAGAAATTTCACAATGCGTAGTTGCGCCTCCTAAAGTTTCATTGTCAATACTTTCACCAATAGCTGCTTTTACTAAGTAACTACCAGCTAAAAAAATACTTGCAGTTTTGTCTACAATTAAAGCTTCATCGCTCATAATTGGTAAATAAGCACCACCAGCAACACAGCTTCCCATTACTGCAGAAATTTGTGTAATTCCCATAGAACTCATCACTGCATTGTTTCTAAAAATACGTCCAAAATGTTCTTTATCAGGAAAAATTTCATCTTGCATTGGTAAATAAACACCAGCAGAATCTACTAAATAAATAATTGGCAATCTATTTTCTATGGATATTTCTTGTGCTCGTAAATTCTTTTTTCCTGTAATTGGGAACCAAGCTCCAGCTTTTACAGTGGCATCATTAGCTACAACAATACATTGCTGTCCTTTTATATAGCCCATTTTTACAACAACACCTCCTGAAGGGCAACCTCCATGTTCTGCATACATATCTTCGCCTGCAAAAGCACCAATTTCTATTGATTTTTTATTTGAATCTAATAAAAAATCAACTCTTTCACGAGCGGTCATTTTACCTTTTTCATGATGTTTATCGATTCTTTTTTGACCTCCACCTAATTTTACTTTGGCAAAACGTCTTTTTAAATCTGATGCTAAAAGTTTATTGTAATCTTCGTTTTTATTAAAGTTAATGTCCATAGATTTTTGATTTCTTAATTTTCAGCTAATTTAAGGAATATAAATGTGAAATATTTTATAAAAATGGCTATTCATTATTATTTCCTCAACAACGAAAAGTTTCCTTTTTTGTTGATGGTTGGTTTTGTAGTATCAGCAGGAATTAGAGTAATGTTGAACCAGTAATCGTCAGAAGGTAATAATTTACCTTGATACATTCCATTCCAACCTTCGCTATCAATTTGTTCTTGTGCTACCAAGGTTCCATATCTGTTAAAAATATTGATACTTGCATTTGGGTAAAAATCTTTGTTGGCACCTTTTACAACCCAAGTATCATTTCGTCCATCTCCATTTGGTGTAAAGAATTTTGGAAACTGAATTACAGAAACTAACAGCATTTCATCTGGAGCACAACCATTTTTATCGTTTACAATAATTTGATATACACCACCTTCTAGATTTTCAAACAATGGCTCGTCTTGAAAACCGATGATTGGAGTTCTTGAGTTATCATCAGTATTTATAATGGCAAATTGATAATCTCCAGGACCTAAATCATTATTGACAATATCAATAGAAATTGATAAGTTGTCCTCACTGCTTATATTGTTACCTTCATCAATAATGGTGATAAAACTGCGCTCTAAAATGGCAGGATTGGATTCGTTAACAACAATACTTTCTGATCTTTCACATAAAGTGCCATCTGTGGTGGTTGCAGTAACTGTATAGGTTCCACCAGAAGTGATATTGATGTTATCTCTAGAAGCTGTGTTTAAAACAGTTCCGTTTTCATCTTGCCAAATATAGCTATACACATCTCTTGCATTTTCTGCAGCAATGTTTAAAGGTAAATCATTCAAACATAAAATTTGAGGTGTTGTCACTGTAAAATCAGGCAATGTATTGACGATCACATCAAAAGTAGCATCATCATTTACACAACCTGTATTTTTGTTTTCAATACGCACAAAAATAGTTTCTGTAGCATTTGTGTTTTGATAAGGAGAAATGATGGCATCATTTCCAGAAGTTGCATTTGCTTGAGAGCTATGAAACGTAACATTAAAATCGTTTGGATTTTGAGTTGTTCCTAAAATCTCAACTATTTTACTATCCAAATCGATGTTTTGCACAATTCCATTGGCATCATCACCATCCAAGTCATTATCACAATAAGCTAAATTAGTTGGTACTACTAAAACGGGTTCAGCATTTATAATGACATCAAAGTTAGAAATTGGATTTGCACACCCAGTATCTGTATTCAAAATACGTACAAAAATTGTTTCTCTATTTGGAGCGTTATTTGAATATGGAGAAATCAAAGGATTGTTGCCATTTTGAGCATCAGCCAAAGATCTGTGATAGGTAACTGTATGTGTATTGGGATCTTGAGTTCCTAAAATACCAGCAGTTTGAGATTCTAAATCAATAGCTTGTGAAAAGCCATTTCTAGCAGAACCATCAGAATTATCATCACAAATTTCTAAATCTTCTACAAAATTGGCAACAGGAATAGGGTTTACAATCACATTAAAGGAAGTATGATTAGTAAAACAGCCAGTTGTAGTATTGGTAACTCTCACAAAAATGGTTTGAGAATCGCGAGTTGTATTTACAAAAGGAGATGATTGAGCATCATTTCCAGCATTGGCATCTGCAGCAGAAAGGTGATACGTTACCGTAAAATCAGCAGGATTTTGGCCATTTAAAATTAAACTAGTTTGGGATTCTAAATCGAAAGATTGCACAATTCCATTGGTTCCATCACCATCATTAGCATCATCACAAAGTTCTAAGTCTGGCACATTTGCAGCTTCAGGAACTGTATTTGTTCTTAGATACAATTCGCCAGTTCCAGAGCAATTGTTGTTGTTTTTATTGGTGATTTTAAAATAAATAGTTTGTCTTGTAACATCTGAAGGAAAATTGATATTTCTGTAATTCGAAATATCAGCAATTGCATTTACAACAGCAGTTCTATCGTCTCTTGTTTCAAAATAAGAGATTTCTAAATCTGGTCGTAAAGCAGGAGGGAAGAACATTAAAATTTCGGCATTTGCTTCACTAAAATCGAAGTTTGTAATACCATCAGTATCATCATTTGCAGGGCCATTTGTGCCATCTGTTTGCAGAAAATCATCACAAACAGCCTCAAATTCTTTGTTGTAAGCAACATCAGCAGCAGCTTCCACTTCTAGATTAATTTTAGAAATTCGGTAACAATTTTCTGTAGAAATAGTTCTTACCCAAGCTTCTCCACTTTGATTCACAGGATAACGCAATTCATCATCAACTAAAGGAGTTCCAGCAATTGCGTCTGCTTCAGTAGCAAAATATTCAAATCTTTCGTTTGCAGAATTTGCAGAAATACTAATTTCTGCTTCTGTTAAATTTACAGTTGATATTCTATCCAAATCATCATCACATTGTAATAAATCTACTTCTGGGGTTACTGTAGGAGCAGGATTTACAGTTAATGTAATTTCGTTTGAATTTTTTGGACATCCATTGCCTGTTCTCTCTAAAACAACCCTGTATAAAAATCCATCAAAATTTAGTGGTGTGTTTGTTATTTGAAGTGTATTTGTTGTTGCTCCACTATAAATGCTGTTATCTGTAATTGTACTCCAAGTTGTTCCATCAACAGAAACTTCCCAAAGAAACGAATCTGCTGTTGTATCTATGTTGATTGTATCTGTAAAATCTTCACAAAAAAACACCTCAACAAAAGGCGTATTTATGATGATTAGCGCACTTGTAATATAATCTACATTAGGATTTGTATAACCATCTGAATTATTTATAACTCTTCCTTTTTCGTCAACCTGAACAGGAGAAACCCCTAAAAATCCATCGTTATTTATATCTGAAAAACCAGCTTCTGTAACATCAAAACAGTCGTCATTATCTGCATCTAGTTCCATGAAATTGAAAATACTATCTGCATCTGTGTCTAAAACTGTATAATTGATTAAATTACTATCTACTGCTGTTTCTAGCGAATTTAACAATCCATTTAAACCAACATTAGTTGCATCTGCATTATCTAAAACTCCATCATTATTTGTGTCAGTTTCTTGATGATTGGCTTCTACCAAATCAAAAATACCATCATTGTCAGAATCTAAGTCGATATAATTTGGAATGCCATCATTATCTGAATCTATATTTGTAGTAATTCCATTAAAAGCATCATCTAAACCATCTTGATTAGTATCTGTATTTAACAACGTAATTTTGGTTGATGAAGCTTCTGCAATATCTGGAATTCCATCATTATCTGAATCCATATCAAACATATTTTCGATGCCATCTCCATCTGAATCTAAAGAAAAGCATGTTAATTGCAGGTTTCCGTTAAAGGTTGATGATGAGTTTGTTGCTGAAGATTGGTGTTGAAATTCTATTTGATTGATTTGATTTGCCAAAAATTGGAAAGTACTTGCTGATCCAGCTAAATTGGCTTTAAACTTAAAATGTATTTCTGATGCAGAAATATTGGTAACCCCAGTTTCAAATTCGCCATCAAAATTAGTATCAATCAATAATTGATCATTAGGATCTAAAAGTGTTAGGTTTTTATTGTTAGGTCCAATTTTTATAATAAAAAATTCGCCTTCTGTAATTGTATGATTTGTAGCTGTATTTTGAGCGAATCTAAAATTTACATTTTGTGTAAAATTAAGTTGATAGACTAACTTAGAATCTACAGCAGGATTTATACTGGATTCAAAATTTCCATTTATATCACCAGAAAAAGTATTGGTTGCTTGCGATTGCGTAAAAACCGAAGAAACGATTGTATTGTTAGTGGAATTATCTAGAAAAATAATTGAAGGATTGTTGCTATCAGTAATATTTAAAGCTGCATTTCCAATAGATTCAGCGCAATTTAAAATACCATCATTATCAATATCAACATCTAAATTGTCGATAATTAAATCGCCATCAAAGTCATCAGGACAAATACTTACAGGGATTTCTACAGATTCAAAAGTAGTTCCAGTACAAGCAATAAAACCAATTAGTTTATATCTTCCTGGTTCAGATTCTATAGGTTTGTATTCTGAATCGGTACTTTTTTGCTCCCACAAAGAAGTTGTTTCGTTAAAATATTGCCATTCAAAACTATCAAATAAATCTGTATTGGCAGCTTGTAAAGTAATGTTAGGGATACAGTTACCCAAAGAAGAGATTGTTGTATCTAGAATAATTTCTGGAGAGGAAGGAAATCCAGAGTAAAAACTACCAGAAGTAGCTGCACCATTTTGATTAAAATAGGCACAATATAATTCTCGATCGCTGTCAATAGAAATATCGCCAGTTAAATTTATCACTTTATACGTAACGTAGTCAGGATTTCCATCAACATCAAAAGGTCCAGAAGTATTAAAATCAGAAATTGGTTGAGAATTGATGGTGACAGTTGCATCTTTGTTGGTAACAATGGTAATTCCTCCTGTAAAAGTAACAGCTCCAATAGATTCTATTTTTGGAATATTATCTACTTTTCCTCTGTTTTCACAACTTAAAGGAGGAACAAAAAATAGTCCTTGATTTGCTTCGCTATTATTAGCCCCAATTCCTTGATATGCAAAAACGGGTTTTGAGGTATTAACATATAAATTTCCATTACTGTTATAAGAGTTTCCCTCAATTAAATAATATTCTCCTTTATTTATAGTTGCTATAATTGGACCATCATTTAAAATTATTCCTGTATCATCTTCATGAGCAACAATTAAAACATTTTCCCAATCGTTATTTCCATTGCCTTTTACGAAAATATAATCAGTGCCAATTTTATCTGCACCAACAATTTGGTCTATTCCATAATCTCGGCCACCACCATTATGAAAACTTCCATTTGCAGAACCAGTATTTACAATAATGGGTTTATCAGCATTAATTAAAGTACCAATTAAACCATCTCTATTAATGGTGTTTTCGAAGGAATTTGTTGCAACTACGTAGCTTTCGCCTTCATTTAAAGTAGTAGAAATTGGTAAAGTGCCTGTATAGTTTTTAATTTCGATGCCAGCTGGTAAATCATCAAAAGTAACTTGAGTGTTATCTTCTGATGCCATAACTGAGATAAAATTCAAATAATTGTCTTGAGGATTTTCATTAGTAAACATCCCTGCTCTAAACGTTGTACCTAAAGCAGAAGCGCCTTTGCTAACTAAAGCTCCTGCTTGTGCACCACCACCTGCTAAAACACGAATAGAAACATAGATAACATCATTTGCTTCAATTATATAACCTTTATCACTATGAACAACACTCGTTTGTCTTGAATCTACAAAAAGTTGGGTATTACCAGTTCCTACAATAATTTCTGCAGGAAAATTACTAGATACAACACCGTTAAAATCGTTATCAGGAAAACCTATTTGTTTGATAGTGTAACTAACATTTTGGTTTTTTGGAGTTGAAATATAAAAAAATTGCTCTTCAGGATTTGCATTTCCATTTTCAGCATAGGTTAAAGGCGGAATAAAATGCTTTTTGCTTAATTGGGCGTTTACACTAGAAACGCAAATAAAAAAGAAAAGATATATGAAGACTATTATTTTTAATTTCAAAGTGTTACCTATTTAACAAAATTATTTGCTAAAAATAACAAGAAATAAATAATAAAAGAGTCTTCTTTTTATAAGTTTAAAACTTTTTTATACACAAAATTTACATATCGTATCATTTTATAAGTTATGATACTCTATTTGTAAAATGTTTACTGAAAAAAATGTTTATAAATCTCTTTTTAATAATAATCTGTAGGATAAAAAAATGAAAATAAACGTCCAAAAAGAAACGATTAAGATTGTTAAAAAGTCCACTTCTTTTTCCATAAAGTTTTTACCCATTTGACTTGCAAAACTTTTAACAGCTCCTAATCTAGAAAATGGTTCTTTGATTAAATTGCTCATGGCTTCCAAAGGTAAAAATTGCATGATAGCATCTACTTTATCTCCAGTATTTTCTGAGTCATTAAATTGCCAATATAAAAAACCTTTGAACATTCCTTCAAAAATTAGCCACACAAACATAGCTCCAACTGCAAATGCAGATCGTTTTACTAAAATGCCTAGAAATAAACCAAAAGAAAAGAAGCCAACTAATTTTATGAAAAAAGCTACTAAATACTCTAAATCTGAAACAATGATTGCTAGCTCATTATAATCTGAATATATCAAACCTAAAACTAATGAAACAACAAAAACAAATACAGTAGAAACTGCTGCAAAAGCTATGACAGTATAGAACTTAGAAAGGATAAATTCTTTTTTACTTAAACCATCAATTAAATTCTGTTTTAAGGTTTTGTAACTATATTCATTAGACATCATTGAAACAATAACCAACAACAAAAAGAATTTTAAAATTGCTGCAATATAGGTGTTGAAATGCCAGATATATGGAAAATTAAAAATCCCTGCATCTGCTAAATGTAATTTGAAACTTCCAAATTCAAATTTTATAGCTGCAATTAATGCAATAGATGTAAGCAAACCAAAATAAATAATAGATAATATTTTACTTGCTCTATTATATTTTAATTTGTGAAATTCTATAGTAAGTAGTCTTAACATGACTTTGTGTTTTAGTTGATTAGTTGTTATTGGTTAAATCTAAAAATTGTTGTTCTAAACTTGGTTTACGTTTTACCAAATGGCTTAAAACAAACCCTTTTTCAAACAAAAATTGATTGATTTCTGTAGCAGAGATTTCAGTATTTAAAGTTGCAATAATTGTTTCATGATCTTTGGTTACTTTTAAAATTGCAGTATGATTTTCTAAAAGTTGCATTAATTCTGCTTCATTTGTATCAATTTTTAGCTCTAGCAAACCTTTAGAGGCTGTCATTTCATCCACTCTACCAGCATATAATTTTATACCTTTTCTAATCACAACCACATGAGAGCATACTTTTTCAACTTCATCTAAAAGATGAGAAGCTAAAAGAATTGTGGTTCCGTTTGCAGCAATTTTTTTAATAATTTGCCTAATTTCGTGAATTCCTTGAGGATCTAAACCATTTGTAGGTTCGTCTAAAATTAAAATTTCAGGATCGTTTAATAAGGCAGATGCAATTGCCAAACGTTGTTTCATTCCTAAAGAAAAAGTACTAAACTTGCTGTTTCTTCTCTCATAAAGATTTACAATTTGTAATTTTTCGTCTATTTTTTCGGTGGATGTTCCTTTAATCTTACAAATCAATGCTAAATTTTGAGTTGCTGTCATATAAGGATAAAAGTTAGGGCGTTCAATTATAGCACCAACTTTTTTAAGAGCTTCATGGGTTGATAAATTTCCATTAAACCAAGAAAATTCACCAGAAGTTCTGTTTACAACATTTAAAATAATACCTAAAGTGGTTGATTTTCCAGAGCCATTGGGTCCAAGAATTCCGTAAACATTGCCTTTTTGAATATCAAAAGAAAGATTATTTACTGCATGAACAGCTCCGTATTTTTTATCGAGATTTTTGAGAGATAAGATAGTTTCCAAAGAAATAGTTTTAGTCGGTTATAAAAAGTAAGACGACTAAAGTACAAATTTGTTACAATATTTCAGTTGGCAGTTTTCAGTTGCAGTATTCAGTTTTCAATATTGAGAAGAAAGGATTCAGTTGAGGTTAAAAGCTACCAATATTATATAAAAAGTATTCTAAAAATTTTTGCCACGAATTCACGAATTTATTTAAATACAATTTTAAAATAATTCGTGAATTCGTGGCAACTTTTTATCCTTTTATAAAAGTCACCCTTTTACACAATTCAACAATTTAACAGTTACACAAATTCTACTAATACTCATTATAATCAAAATCATCAAAATGCCCAAATTCGTCATCAATATCCTCTTCATCACCAAAACCATCATCTACTTTTTCTGCAACAAATTCTTTTTCGGGAGCTTCTGCAGGAATTTCGCCAACCGTTAAAATTATTTGAGGTAAATCGTCTCTTTTTTCGTCCAATATTTCAACAACATCCACATAAAAAGTCCACATTTTTAAAAAATCGTACACATAAATTAGTTTGCTATTTTCTTCTGGCAATGTTTCGCTTAAAATACAGCCTTTCATAGAAATATCTTCACCAGCTTCTGCCATATTAAATAACGGAATTTCCTCACCTTGATTCCATTCATCATCCGTTCTGTAAAAAGAAGCCATTTCTTGCCCAGCAAAACCAAAAGACGACGCAATTGTTTTATGCAAAATTTCTAAATCAATAGTTTCATCAACTAAAACAGTTCTAATAATATCTTCTTTGGTATCTAAAATAATTCTTATTTTGTACATAATCTCTTGCTCTTTTCGATGGCAAAAATACAAATTTTTATGCGTATTTTTACAAGATAAAACCTTTTTAGAATGGATACAAAAGAACTCCTTAAAGCATTTAATGCTCGCAATAAAAACACATTAATGGAAACGCTTGATATAGAATATGTTGCTATTGGTGATGATTTTTTAACAGCAAAAATGCCAGTTTCTCCTAAAGTTCATCAACCTTATGGGCAATTGCATGGAGGAGCCACAGCAGCTTTGGCAGAAACTGTGGGCAGTGCAGCTTCCAACTTTTTTATTGATAGCAAAGATCAATTTGTGAATGGAATTCAGCTTTCTATAAATCATATAAAAAGTAAAAGAGAAGGAGTTGTTTTTGCTACTGCTAAAAATATTCATAAAGGCAAAACAACCCATTTATGGGAAGTTACAATTGTTGATGAAGAGGACAATTTAATTTCGGTTGCTAAAATGACGAATATAATTTTAGCAAAAAGATAACATAAAAGCCTTTAATTTTTGATGAAATTTGTAAAACAAGTCATTGAATTTTAATTGAATAAGGAAGAATTTTAAACTATTTATATTGAATATTTTTAAGAAAATCACTCAGTTTTACGAAAATAATTTACCTTTTGTAGTATATAGAAAACCGAATCAAAATGAAATTTCTGGTTTTTTTATGCAGGATGATTCTTTATTTTTTACTGATAACTTTTCTGAAACTGGTTTTGTTTTTGCACCTTTTAATACCGATGAAAAAGCAATTCTATTTCCATCTGAAAAAGCAGAATTTATTCAAGAAGAATTGATATTAAATGATTTTACTTTTGATGAAAATGATTATTTGGTCGATATAAAATCCAAAGAAAATCACATAAAAATAGTTGAAAAAGCGATTGATGAAATTGATAAAAGTGATTTACAAAAGGTAGTAATTTCGCGAAAAGAAGAAGTTCAATTATCCGATTTTGAATTGCTTTTAGGGTATCAAAAATTATTAAAAAAGTATAAAAATGCTTTTGTTTATGTTTGGTTTCATCCAAAAGTAGGTCTGTGGTTAGGAGCAACACCAGAAACCTTATTGCAAATTTTTGATACTAATTTTAAAACAATGTCTTTAGCAGGTACTCAAGTTGTAACAAATGATTCCGATGAAAATAATGTAGTTTGGAAAAGTAAGGAATTAGAAGAACAGCAATTAGTAACCGATTTTATAGAAAGTCAATTAGCAACAATTTCATCGAACTTAAAAATTGATAAGACAGAAACTATTAGAGCTGGAAATTTATTGCATTTAAGAACCAAAGTAGAAGGAGAGTTGAACAAAAAATCAACTTTAAAATCTTTGATAAGATCCTTGCATCCAACACCAGCAGTTTGTGGTTTGCCAAGAAATATGGCAAGAGATTTTATCATCAATAATGAAAATTATAATCGAAGTTTTTATACTGGATTTTTAGGTGAATTGAATGTTCAAGATTTAAAATTGAATGTTCAAAGTTCACAATTATATGTGAATTTAAGATGTATGGAAATCAACAATAACAAAGCATCAATTTATGTTGGAGGAGGTATTACAAAAGATAGTATTCCAAAAAATGAATGGAAGGAAACCGTATCTAAAAGCGAAACCATGAAAAAAGTTTTGTAATTATTTTCTAGGATTTAAAGATATATATTATTTAGCAAAATTTAAAAACCGCAAACGTTAGTTTACGGTTTTTTAGTAAATGAAATTGTAAATTGAATTTGAATTAAAACTCTTTAAAAGTTGCTTAACAGTTAAATATTTTTACCGTAAACAAGCTAAATAATAAAACAGTTTGAGGCTGTTGTTAAATATCGTCAAAAGAAATGTCTGTAAAACTTTTTGGAGACGTTGCTTCTTCTGCAGTTTCTTCTTTCTTAAAATCTTTTTGATGACGTTCGCTAATAACTTCATCACCTTTTTCATTAACAATATAGTCTGTAGCTTTCTTTAACATTTCATGAAAATCAGAGAAATCTTCTTTGTAAAGATAAATTTTGTGTTTTTGATAATGGAAAGTTCCATCATCATGTGTGAATTTTTTACTTTCTGTAACAGTCAGATAATAATCGTCTGCTTTTGTAGCTCTTACATCAAAAAAATAGGTTCTTCTTCCAGCTCTTAAAACCTGAGAAAAAATTTCTTCCTGTTCAACTCTCTCTGCCATAATCTTTATAATAGTGGTTATTGTTTGTTAATATACAAATCTAACAAAATATTTTACGTAGCAAGGTTAAAGATTACATTTCTTTTTCTAAAAGTTGCTGCTCGTACAAATTCTTATAATATCCTTCTTGTGCTAGTAATTGATTGTGAGTACCTTGTTGTGCAATTTCACCATCTTCTAAAACAATAATTTTATCTGCATTTTTTGCTGATGAAACTCTATGACTAATAATAAAGGTGGTTTTATTTTTTGATACTTTTTCTAAATTAGAAAGTATTTTTTCTTCAGTTTCTGTATCTACAGCAGATAAACAATCATCAAAAATTAAAATTTTAGGATTTTTAATAATAGCTCTAGCAATAGATACACGTTGTTTTTGTCCTCCAGAAAGTGTTACTCCACGTTCCCCAAGAATCGTGTTGTAACCATTTGTAAACTCTATGATATTATCGTGAACAACAGCATCTTTTGCAGCTTCCATAATTTCATCTTCTGTAGCATCTTCTTTCCCGAATTTTATGTTATTTCCAATGGTATCAGAAAATAAAAATGGATCTTGAGGTACAAAACCAATTTGACTTCTAATATCATTTAAATTTCCTTCCTCAATAGGTTTGTCATCTAATAAAATTGTGCCTTTTGTTGTATCGTACAATCTAGAAATTAATTCAATAATAGTAGATTTACCAGAACCAGTGTTTCCTAAAATAGCTAACGTTTCTCCTGGATTCACTGTAAGATTAATATTTTTTAAAGCGGTAATATTGGTGTCATCATAGGTAAAAGTTACATCTTTAAAAGTTACTTTACCATGAATTTCTGTGGATGTTTCGCTTTCGTTTTTAATTTCTGGAACTTGATCTAAAAACTCATTAATTCTAGCCTGTGAAGCTTCTGCTTGTTGCACCATAGATGTTACCCAACCCACAACAGCAACTGGCCAGGTTAATATATTTACATACATGATAAATTCGATGATAACTCCAGATTGTATTTCGCCATTTATGTATTGATTCCCACCAACATAAATTACAATTAGGTTACTAATTCCAATTAATAAAAGCATCAATGGAAAAAAGAGTGCATTTGCTTTCTGTAAATGAATATTTTTTTCTTTGCTCATGTCAGAAATTTCATCAAAATCTTTTATGATTGATCTTTCAATTCCATAAGATTTTACCACATTAATTCCAGAGAAAAACTCTTGATTAAACGTTGTTAATTCCGATAAATATTCTTGAACAACAGTACTTCTTTTATGAATTACTTTGCTTAAAACAAAAATAGAAATCGATAAAAGTGGAAAAGGAAGTAATGTGTATAAGGTAAGTTTTAAATCTACTTGAACCATCTGTGTAAAACCAACTGCAAAAAGTACAATCATGTTCATAGTATACATTACAGCTGGGCCAACGTACATTCTAACTTTAGAAACATCGTCGCTAATTCTGTTCATTAAATCTCCAGTTCTATTCTTTTTATAGAAATTTAAAGACAGTTTTTGGTATTGTTGGTAAATTTCGTTTTTTAAATCGAATTCAATTAATCTTGAAGTAACAATAAGTGTTTGCCTCATTAAAAAAGTAAAAAAACCACTTAATAAAGCAACACCAATTATAATGAGTACATTTATTAAAAGTTCTCTTTTAACATATGCTACATCTATTGTTTTGTCTTTTAAATAGTCTTCTACAACATTAAAAGACTCACCAATAATTTTTGGGACTTGTAATGCTAATAGTTTCGATAAAATAGTAATGAGTAAACCAATTAAAATACGCCATTTGTATTTCGAGAAATATTTATTTAAATATTGTAATGCTTTCAAACGAGTTTTTTGCTTTTTAAAATAAAGCACGAATATACGAGTTTCGCTAAGATATATTTTCTTAAAAAAGAATTAAAAAAGTAGGCATCAAAAAGTAAAATTATACTACTTTTGCAACGCAAATAAAAACGCCTTTTTAAGTTCTTATAATGATTAACAGAAGACATATTCGAGTTAAAGTAATGCAATCTGTATATGCCATGCAGCAATCTCTAAATCAAGATATAGTTAGAGAAGAAAAATTTTTAAAGCACAGTATTTTAAAAATGTTCGATTTGTACGTTTTAAACCTTCAGCTTTTAGTGGAAGTTCAAAAACTAGCAGCAAAAAGAATGGCACTTTCTAAAAAGAAAATTCTTGCCACTAAAGAAGATTTAAAACCCAACACAAAATTTATTGACAATAAAGTAATCAATCTTATTGCAGAAAGCATTAGTATTGAAAGTTATGTTGAAACAAACAGTTTAAATAACTGGGAATTAGATAATGAATATGTTAAAATTATTTTAGATGAATTACAAAAAAGTAATTTATACACAAAATATTTAGACACTGTAGAAGATTCTTATAAAGTAGACCAAGCTTTTATTGTAGATTTCTTTAAAGAAATAATTGCTCCTAATGAAAAATTAGCAGAGTACTATGAAGACAAGATGATTTCTTGGGTAGATGATATTCCTTTTGTAAACACATGGATTGTTAGATCTATAAGCAAGCAAAAAGCGACTAATAATTTTACACTAGGAGTTTTGTATAAAGACGCAGATGATGAGGCTTTTGTAAGCAAGTTGTTTAGAAAAACAGTATTAAAACAGCAAAATTACGAGCAAGACATTGCAGATAAAACACCAAATTGGGAAACTGATAGAATTGCAGATATTGACATGATATTGATTAAAATGGCAATTACAGAGTTTATTGAATTCCCATCCATACCAACAAGAGTAACTATTAATGAATATATAGAAATTGCAAAAGATTATTCAACTTTAAAAAGTAGTTATTTTATCAATGGAGTGTTAGATAAAATTTCAAAAGAATTAACAAACGACAAAAGAATTGTTAAAATAGGGAGAGGTTTACTCTAACCTTATTGCTAAAGACAATTTATTTATTATTTTTACAAAAAATATAATATCATGAAAAAAGTAACAATATTATTCGCTTTTATAATCTCTTCGAGCTTATTTATTTCTTGCGGAAATGGTGGTAGTGCATCAACAAAAATTAATAGTGATAATTTAGAAAGTGCAAAATCTAGAGACACTGAAATTAAAAATGGAGCAGCTTCTGTTTCTTTCGAAAACCCTGTGTACGATTTTGGAACTGTAAATGAAGGAGAAGTTATAGAAACTACCTTTAAATTAACAAATTCAGGAAAAACAGATTTGGTAATTACAGATGCGCAAGTAACTTGTGGTTGTACTGTACCAGTTTGGCCAAAAAAACCAATTAAACCAGGAGAAACAGAAGAAATTCAAGTAAGGTTTAATACAAATGGTAAACAAAACAGACAACAAAAAAACATTACCTTAATTACAAATACAGAAACTGGTAGAGAAATTTTAACTCTTAAAGGAATGGTAACACCAAAAGCTTAAAAAAAACAATAATATATTTTATACATGGATACAGGAGCATTAACAAGTATGTTGCCTTTTGCAGCAATGATTTTAGTCTTATATTTTTTTATGATAAGACCACAAATGACAAAAGCAAAAAAAGAAAAATCTTTTCAAGCAGAGATTAAAAAAGGAGCAAAAGTGGTTACTTCTAGTGGTATTCATGGTAAAATTGCTGAAATAAATTCAACAGACAATACAGTTACAATTGAAACTGGTGCAGGTAAAATTAAGTTTGAACGTGCTGCAATATCAATGGAACTAAGTAAACAATATTTAGCAGCACCTGCTGTAAAAAAATAAACTAGTTTTAAATTTTTAAAAATGAGCTTTTCTTTTTAGGTAAGCTCATTTTTTTGTTTATAAGCTTTTCATTAGATTGCATTAAAATTATATTTCTTGGCCACATCTTCAAAGAAAATACCGAAAACATTTATTACTTTTCTAATCATCTCTTTTTTGATTTGGTTATTAATTACTTTTTCCAAAGAATATACAACAGTAATAACATATCCTGTAAATTATAACAATATTGCACAAGATAAATTATTGCAAGAAAGCCCCATAAAAAAAATAGATCTTTCTATTACAGCAACTGGTTTTAAGATTTTAAGAGCAAAATTAAACACAAAAAAAATTAATATAGAAGCTTCTAATTTGCGAAAAAAAAGTGCTTCAAAATTTTATATTTTACCAAAAAATCAAATAACAAAAATTCAAAAGCAATTATTGAATGGTATTGTTATACAAGAAATATTACAAGACACCATTTTTTTAAATTTAGGAGTTTTGACCTCTAAAAAAGTTGCGTTAAAACCACAAGTAAATATTACCTATCACATTGGTTACGATTTATTAGACGAACTTATAATAACTCCAGATTCTATTGTAATTTCTGGACCAGAAGATCAATTAAATTCAATTACACATCTTAATTTGAGTCCTTTAAATTTAAAAGGAGTAAAAGCTAGTTTTACAAAAGAAGTTTCAATTTTAAAATCTAAAAATCAAAAGAATTTAAAGTTTAAAGATACCAAAGTAACCATTACTGGTAAAGTAGATAAGTTTACAGAAGGCACTGTTAAAGTCCCTTTTATTATTAAAAATTTACCAGAAGACACAGATTTAACTATTTTAACGGATAATGTAGAAATAGTGTATGTAGTTGCTTTATCTAATTTTGCAAAAGTATCAGAAGCCTCTTTTATTATAGAATGCGATTATGCAATGGCTGTTAAAAATGATGTTGGTTATTTAATTCCTAAAATAACAACAGACGTCGATTTTATAAAAAACATTAAAATAATTCCTAGTAAAATTGATTTTTTAATTCAAAAATAAATGAAAATTGTTGGGCTAACAGGTGGTATTGGAAGTGGTAAAACTACAGTTGCAAAATTCTTTGCAGAGTTTAAAAATGTTGCTATTTATATTGCTGATGCAGAAGCTAAAAAGCTAATGAATTCATCAAAAATTATAAAAGAAAATTTAATAAAAGAGTTTGGGCAAAAGTCTTTTGTAAATGGTGAATTAAATCGAGAATTTATCTCAGAAATTGTTTTTAAAGATTCAGCAAA
This sequence comes from Polaribacter sp. Hel_I_88, assembly GCF_000687935.1. Taxonomy (NCBI): domain Bacteria; kingdom Pseudomonadati; phylum Bacteroidota; class Flavobacteriia; order Flavobacteriales; family Flavobacteriaceae; genus Polaribacter; species Polaribacter sp. Hel_I_88. The sequence continues at coordinate 3,119,216 of NZ_JHZZ01000001.1, forward strand.
ATTAGCCATTCTAAATAGTATTGTTCACCCAGAAGTTCGCAAACATTTTCAAGATTTTGTAAAAAATAATCAAGATAAAGATTATATCATTTACGAGAACGCTATTCTTTTTGAAAGTAAAAGCAATGTATTTTGCGATATTGTTATAACTGTATATGCAGCTTTAAATACAAAAATTAATAGAGTTATGGCAAGAGATTCATCAACCAAAACAGCTGTTTTAAATAGAATGAAAAGCCAATGGAATGATGTTAAAAAAATACTACAATCTAACTATATAATTGATAACGAAAAACTTGAAGATACTGAAAATCAGGTTCATAAAATTCATAATATTTTAACACAATATTACGTTTGATTTTCTAAATATTTAAGAATTCTGTTAAATTACTCATAAATTTACGTTGTTTTTGTTAATCTACGTTAAAATCGTTAATTGCAATTTTATAATAACTTAACTTTGATATATGGGCAAAAAAATGTTTGTTCTTATTGTTGTTTTAATGAGCGTTTCCCTGATGGGAATTATCGCTGTTCAGCTCTATTGGATTAACAATGCAGTAGAAAGTAAAAATGAACAATTTACCAATGATGTTATGAGATCATTAGGTAGTATTGCTGAGAGAATTAATGAAAAACAAGAAAATCAAGTTTATAGTGAAATACAAGATATTATAAATGCAAGAGCTTCTGCAGACAATGCACAAATAAAAAATTTTTTAATTCAACAAATAGATACAACAAACAATAGAAAAATAACATTTGGATCCACTGTTTTAGAGGAAAACTTTGAAATTCCTTTAGATTTTCTTGATAATGAAAGTATAATCTTTACAAGAGTTTCTGGTAAAAAAGATTTTTCTCAAACAAGTTTGATAAAAGGAGTAGATGATCTTTTTAAACCCATAGAAGAAAAACGTTATTCGTTTACAAGTAGATTAAAAAAAATAAATGAAAGTTTGTTTGATGATGTAATGGATAATTACAAAAAAATATATCCAATAAACCAAAGAGTAAATAATAACGAGCTAAATGAAACTATAAAAGACGAATTAAAAAAACGAAATATAAATTTAGATTTTAAATATGGCGTCTATGGAAATGATGGTTTAGCAACAAAATTGAAATCAGGATATTACACAATTAATACAAAGAATAGTTACAAATATCCATTGTTTAAAAATGATGAAGATGTTCCAGAATATATACTATATGTAACGTTTCCAAAAAAAAATGAACATATCTTATCAGGTATTTCAGGTATTTTGCTATTATCATTGTTTTTTATATTAATTATTATTATTGCATTTTCAAGTTCTTTATATCAATTGATAAAACAGAAAAAATTATCAGAAATTAAAACTGATTTTATCAATAATATGACTCATGAGTTTAAAACACCAATTGCAACAATTAATTTGGCTATTGACTCTATAAAGAATCCAAAAATTATTAATGATACAGAAAAAGTAATTCGTTATGTAAATATGATTCGTGACGAAAATAAAAGAATGCACAAGCAAGTGGAAAACGTTTTGCGTATTTCAAAATTAGAAAAAAACCAATTAGATATTAGTACAGAAACTATTGATATTCATGAAGTAATTGAAGATGCTATTAATCACGTTAGCCTTTTAATTGATGATAAAAAAGGAAGCGTAGAAACACATTTTCAGGCAATTACATCAGAAATAAATGGAAACGAATTCCATTTAACAAATGTTTTTGTAAATATTTTAGAAAATGGAATTAAATACACGCAAGGAGCACCAAAAATTGATGTGTATACAGAAAGTGCCAATAAATTTTTTATTATCAAAATAAAAGACGAAGGCATAGGAATGAGTAAAAATGTTCAGAAACAAGTGTTTGATAAATTTTACAGAGAGCAAAAAGGAAACGTGCATGACGTAAAAGGGCATGGTTTAGGGTTGGCTTATGTAAAAGAAATTGTAGAAAAGCATCATGGAACAGTTTTTGTAGAAAGTGAAAAAGGAGAAGGAAGCATATTCACAGTTAAATTACCTTTAATTTAAAATAATAAAAATGGGAAGTAAAAAAATATTATTAGTAGAAGACGATCCAAATTTCGGAACCGTTTTAAAAGATTATTTAGCGTTAAATGATTATAACGTTACACATGCAAAAGATGGTATAGAAGGCTTAATTATGTTTAAAAATAGCGATTACGACTTGTGTATTTTAGATGTTATGATGCCAAGAAAAGATGGTTTTTCTTTAGCACAAGATATTAGAGTTACTAATAAAGAAGTGCCAATTATTTTTTTAACAGCAAAAACTTTAAAAGAAGATGTTTTAAAAGGATATGCTGTTGGTGCAGATGATTATTTAAACAAACCTTTTGATTCTGAAGTTTTATTGCATAAAATTAAAGCAATTTTACAACGTAAAGAATCGGATAAAACAGCGGAATCAGAGCAATTTGAGTTTAAAATTGGATCTTTTTTCTTCAACTCTAAATTACGTCATTTATCTGTTGGCGAAGAAGGAGAACCAAATAAACTGTCGCCAAAAGAAAGTAAATTGTTGCGCATGTTAGCCATTCATAAAAATGATTTAATGCCAAGAGAATTGGCACTTACAAAAATCTGGAGAGATGATAACTACTTTACTTCTAGAAGTATGGATGTTTACATTGCTAAATTACGTAAGTATTTAAAAGAAGATGAAATGGTGGAAATTTTAAATATTCATGGAGAAGGTTTTAGGCTAGTAGATAAAACTTAAAAAATAAAACTTCCTATAATAAAAACTCAATTTGTATTTCAGGTTGAGTTTTTGTAATTTTATATGATGGCAGAATTTATTAAAATTTATAACGAAAACCCAAATCAAAAAGCAATTGATAAAATTGTAAAGGTTTTAAAAAACGATGGTGTAATTATTTATCCTACAGATACCGTTTATGGTTTAGGCTGTGATATAAATAGTAATAAAGCTTTAGAAAGAATTGCTTTAATGAAAGGTGTAAAACTAGAAAAAGCAAAATTTTCTTTTATTTGTGATAGTTTAAGCCATTTATCAGATTACGTAAAACAAATAGATTCGCCAACATTCAAAATTTTAAAACGAGCTTTACCTGGGCCTTACACGTTTATTTTACCAGGAAGTAATAATTTACCTAAAGTTTTTAAGAAGAAAAAAACAGTCGGAATTAGAATTCCAGATAACAATATTGTAAAAGCGATTGTCTCTTCTTTAGGAAACCCAATTGTTTCGACTTCTATTAGAGATGATGATGACGTTTTGGAATATACAACTGATCCAGAATTAATTTTTGAAAAATGGGAAAACTTGGTAGATTTAGTCATTGATGGTGGTTATGGAGATAATTATGCATCTACAATTATCGATTTAACTGGTATTGAACCTGAAGTTGTAAGAGAAGGAAAAGGAAGTTTAGAGATTCTTTAATTCAAAGTTCAGAGTTCAAGGTTCAGAATTTGTCTGTTTGAGTGATTTTCGATTTTTTGAGAAAATTCTATCGAGAACTTGTTAAAACTAGCAATCTTTTTTAAAAAACATCTTTGCGATTTCCTCTGCGTTTTTGCGTTTGAACTTTAACTTTGAATTCAAAATTTTGAATCTTGAACCTATTCCAGTTCTTCAAACTTTTTTCTACCTAAAAAGAAATACTGCCAAACAATGCTAGTTTGTAAATTATAGTCTTGTTTTTTTTGAAGTTTTCTTCGTTTTCCTAAAAATTTAAAAAAGTTTTTATAAAAACTTAAATGTGCTTTAATAATAGACCAAGTGTGGATTGGTCTTAATTCAAACATGAATTTAATTCCTGCAATTCCGTCTAAAATTAAGCGAGAAAAAACCACAAATAGGAACCATTTTTTTGGTACATTTTTTACCACATTTAACAAGCTATTTCTAAAGTTTAAATATGTTTTATGAGGATTTGTTTCTTGTAAAGTTGCTCCACCAACATGAAAAACTGTTGACAAACCTACATATTTAACCTTGTAACCTATATTTTGAGTTCGCCAGCACAAATCAATTTCTTCTTGATGCGCAAAATAATCTTCATCAAAACCATTTAATTGATGATACACTTTAGAGCGAATAAAAAAACAAGCTCCTGATGCCCAAAAAATTTCAGCAATATCATTAAATTGATTTGCATCTGTTTCAAGATGATTAAAAACGCGTCCTCTGCAATAAGGATATCCATATAAATCAATAAAACCACCTGCAGCACCTGCATATTCAAACTTATCTTTCTCTTTATAATCTAGAATTTTCGGTTGAATGATTGCTGTTTTTTCATCACTTTTAAAAACATCTACAATAGGAGAGAGCCAATTTTCGGTTACTTCTACATCAGAATTAATTAAGCAATAAATATCTGCTTTGATGGATTGTAAAGCATCATTATAACCTTTTGCATAGCCGCCATTTACAGCGTTTTGGATAATTTTTACAGCAGGATAAAATTCTTTAATATACTTAATGGAACTGTCAGTAGAAGCATTGTCGGCCACATAAATTTCGGCTTCGTTCGCGCTAAAATTTACGATTGATGGCAAAAACTGTTCAAGTAGTTTTTGTCCATTCCAATTTAATATGACAATTGCTGTTTTCAAGTTTGCGAATTTACATTTTATAAACTGGATTATAACTAAAGTTTTCTTAATTATAAGCAGGTATTTCTTTCAAGAAAATATAGGTTTCTTTTTCAAAATCCATTTTACAATAAAAATGAGTTAAACCATTGGTAACTATTAAATAATTAGCTTTTAGTTTTAAATTATAACGAGCAATTTGATCGAAAGTAGCTTGAGTTATTTGTATTTGTGGTGCTTTGCATTCTACGATAATATCAGGATTTCCATCAGCATCAAAAACTAGAATATCAGTCCTTTTTTTTCGATTGTTAATGGTTAATTGCTTTTCTAAAGCAATCAAAGAAACAGGATATTTTTTTTCATCAATTAAATACTGCACAAAATGCTGACGAACCCATTCTTCTGGAGTTAAAACAAAATATTTTTTTCGTAAATTATCAAAAATAAGCGTCTTATTTTCGCTACTTTTGAGTTTGAATTTATAGTTTGGTAAATTGAGGTTTATCATCTTCATTACAACGAATATCATAATTAAATATGATTTATAAAAAAGAAAGTTATGATATTGTTGGAACTTTATTTGAAGTTCATAATAATTTGGGAGGTGGTTTTTTGGAAGTTGTATATAAAGATGCTTTAGAGCATGAGTTTAAGCTAAAAAACATTTCTTACGAAAGGGAAAAAGAATATACAGTTAATTATAAGGAAATAGTTTTAGCACATAAATTTTTTGCAGATTTTGTTGTTTTAGATAAAATAATTTTGGAGATTAAATCAGTTAAAGAATTTCACCCAAAACATATTGCCCAATGCATTAATTATTTGAAAGTGTCTGGTAATAAACTTTGTATATTAGTTAATTTTCGGAATGAGTCATTAGAATTTAAAAGGATTGTATTATAAATGGGTTTAGCCACGAATTCGCGAATTTTTGTGGTTGAGAATGAAAAAAAAGAATTTCACTAATTTAAATCCTTTGGATTTAAATTTATAATAATTGTTTTAGAGTATGATTAATTTTTTAATTCGTGAATTCGTGGCAATTTTAAAGCAATAATTGAAGTGTCTTCAGCCACGAATTTACGAATTTTGTGGTTGAAAATAAAAAACAGAATTTCACGAATATAAATCCTTTGGATTTATATTTTTAATTAGCGGTAATTATTTAAAGGTTGAGTTTAAGAGTATAATTATTTTTTTAACTTGTGAATTTAGGGCGATTATTATAGAATTAATTTTACTCATAATTTATGAAAAATTTTAGCCACGAATTCACGAATTTTTGTGGTTGAAAATAAAAAACAGAACTTCACGAATATAAATCCTTTGGATTTATATTTTTAATTAGTGGTAATTATTTAAAGTTTGAGTTTAAGAGTATAATTATTTTTTTAATTTGTGAATTCGAGGCAATTATTTTAGAATTAGGTTTTAAAAATATAAATCCATTTAAGTTAAGGAAAAAATAAGTAGTAAATGAACGAGATAAGAACCATTGTTTCAGATATTAAAAAAGGCGATATAAAACCCATATATTTTTTAATGGGAGAAGAGCCTTATTACATTGATAAAATATCTGATTACATAGAAAAAACGGTTTTAGATGAAGCAGAAAAAGGCTTTAATCAGCAAATAATGTATGGTAGAGATGCAAGTATAGAGGATATTGTAGGTGCTGCAAAACGTTATCCAATGATGGCTGAAAGACAGGTCTTGATTGTTAAAGAAGCACAAGATTTAAGCAGAACTATAGAAAAATTGGTTGCTTATGCTCTAAATCCACAGCCCACCACAGTTTTGGTCATCAACTATAAATACAAAAAGTTAGATAAGCGTAAAAAACTCCATAAAGCCATTGCAAAATCGGGTTTAATTTTTGAAAGTAAAAAACTATACGACAATCAAGTTTCAGATTGGATTAGAAGAGTTTTAAGTGGAAAGAACTATCACATTGAGCCAAAAGCAGCTCATATGTTGGTGGAGTTTTTAGGAACTAATTTAAGCAAAATTGCCAATGAACTAGATAAACTAATGTTAATTTTACCAGTAGAAACAATTATTAACGATAAACATATTGAAGAGAATATAGGCATATCCAAAGACTTTAATAATTTTGAGTTACAAAAAGCTGTTGGTGCCAAAGACATTAAAAAAGCGAATAGAATTATCAATTATTTTGTTGAGAATCCAAAGAATAATCCAACAGTAATGACAATTTCTTTATTAAATAGCTTCTTTACAAAGTTGCTGTTATTTCATGGTTTACAAAATAAATCTAAAGATGCAGTTTCTAAATCTTTAGGCGTTGGTTTTTATTTTATTGATGATTATTTTGCGGCTGCTAGAAATTATCCAATGAGAAAAGTTGCACAGGTAATTGCATTTTTAAGAGATGCAGATGTAAAGAGTAAAGGAGTTGGAGCAAGCCAGACACAAAGAGATATTTTAAAAGAATTATTATTTAAAATTTTACATTAAAATGAAAAATATTTTCACCAAAGAAATTACAGCAGAAGTTATTTCAAGAATTGAAAACTTAACTTCCCAAAAACAACCAATTTGGGGTAAAATGTCTGTGTCGCAAATGCTGGCTCATTGTTGTGTTACTTATGAAATGGTATATACAGATAAACATCCAAGACCAAATGCATTTACAAGGTTTATGATGAAAGCTTTGATTAAAAACATAGTAACTTCAGATAAACCTTATGTTAAAAACGGCAGAACTGCGCGTCAGTTTTTAATTGTTGATGAAAAAGATTTTGTATCAGAAAAAAAACGTTTGATAAATTTTATAACGCAAACCCAAGAATTAGGAGAAAAAGAGTTTGAAGGAAAAGCATCTCATTCTTTTGGTAAATTAACAGCGAAAGAATGGAGCACTATGTTTTATAAACATTTAGACCATCATTTAAGACAGTTTGGAGTTTAGCCTTTAAAAACATTTTTAATGGAGTCTTTGGTTTTTCCAAAAGCGCTTGATATTTTAGATTTTAGTTCAGTTTTATGGCTAACAATATTTAAGTACGATTTTGTATCGCTATCTAAACTTTCAAAATAAGTTTTTCTTACCCAAAATTGATCTCCAGCAATATGATTTACTTTATTTAAAATACAGATAAAATTATTTTTAAGGAAAAAATTCTCTATGTCTTTTCTTAAAGCTTGTTTTTCATATAATTCAATTTCTTCAACTTCTAACCATACAGATTTAATGTTAGAAATCATATCATTTGAACCTTCTAAAACCATTAGTTCTGCTCCTTGAACATCCATGTGAATAAAATCTATTAAACTGATTTTTTTTGTTGTACAAAAGTTCTCTAATGTTTCGGTTTTTATTGTAATAGATTCATTGAATTGTAGCCAAGGATGAATTTCTTTTGTTTTTCCTGGCTTATAAAGTGAAGAACTTTTGTTACCAAAGCTGGTAGAGTTATCAGAAGGAATATCTTTATTTTCGGGTTTTCCTGAAGATACATAAAAGGTAGCTTCACCTATTTTAGAAGATAGACCTAACTCAAAAGTGTGCATATTCTTTAAATTATATGTTTCTTTATTTTTTAAAACTATTTTGTAATTACTTGGTACAGGTTCAAATACGTAAATTTGAGAGCTTGGAAATAAAGAAAGATATCGAACACTGCTTAAACCTTCACAAGCACCAATATCAAACAATATTAATTTATCATTTTGGTTAAATAATTTAGTAAGTACTTTTTCATGCAATGTTAATTCAAGATTTTTCTCCATTATATAATTTGTTTCTTTCTATCGCATAAATATATAATATTGTTTTCATTTCCTTTCCAAAAAATCTTGATAAGAATCTTGAGTTAGTGCTTTTCCTAAAGAATCTAATTTTTTTGTGTATTTACCTTCGGATAATATTGGTTTTTTGCTTACATAATCATAAATAAAAGTACCGTTTTTTGTAACAGTTCCATAGCCTTTGTTAAAAGTATAATGCGCATATTGTTCATTAGATGAGTTAAAAATATGCTTGCTAAAAACAAAATCTTTTTTATCGCCTTTTAATAAATCTAGTAAAGTGTAAGAAAAATCAACTTGGCTTGAAAAATTATCAATCTCTTTAATGTTTTTATTTACAGCACCTCCAAGCCACAACATTGGAATTCTGAATTTTTTAGGCGAAAAATAAGGACCTTCGTGTTCAGGAGAACTATGTCCATGATCTGACATGATTACAATTATCGTGTTTTTATACCATTCTTGTTTTTTAGCAAAATTCATAAAATGGCCAATTACGCTGTCCGTATAAAAATGGGCACTTCTAAACAAGTTATCTTGTGAATTTTGTCCAAATTTATATTCGCCTTTAATTTCGTAAGGTTCGTGACTTGTTAAAGTTAAAGCAATTTTAAAAAATGGTTCTTTTTGTTCGGTTGATAAATCATCAGCAAAACGTTTCATAAAAACATCATCATAAGCGCCCCATTTTGAATTCCAATCTTTTGTATCGAATTCACTTCCATCTACAATTTTATTAATTCCTGCATTTCGTAAATAGGTATTCATATTTCCAAAATTTAAATCTCCACCATAATAAAAAGAAGTGTTATAGCCCAATTCAGCCATTTTTTTTGGTAACATTGGTAAGCTTCTAGTTTTGTTTGGCATTCGCATAATTCTCTTTACTGGTTGTGGGTAATAACCACTTAAAACAGCAGGAATTCCTTTGTCAGTTCTATCTCCATTTGCATAGAAATTTGTAAATAACAACCCTTCTTTAGAAAGTCGGTTTAAATTGGGAGTAACATTAGGTTCGCCACCTAAAGAGCCCACAATTTTTGCAGGTAAACTTTCCCAAAGAATTAAAATTACATTGGGTTTTGTTGTTGTTAATATAGAGTCTGTATCAGCAATTAAAAGATTATTTTTTGTTTTGTTGATGATTTTTAAAGCAGTTTTATCATCAAAATATTTATAAATATTTGTGCCATCAGTTTTGTGTGTTAGTGTGTTAGAAAAATTCCACATAAAATTAATTGCTGCATGATTTGCAAACATCGATTCAGAAAAATAAACGTTGCTTTGGTTTACAGGTACAATTTGGAAACCACCTCTTACAGGAATAATCAAAACTGCTGTCATCAATAAAAAAATAGGAAGTTGTGTCCAGTTTCCAAAATCAATTTTATCGCTATTTTTTTGATGAATTTTTTTGAAAATTTTTATAAAAAGAAACGAAATTAAAATCCAACCAAAAATACCAGAAACCAACTGAAAAGTTGATGTTGAAGAAATCATTAATGTTGGTGTGTTTAAGTAAGGAAGCAAAGACGTGTCTAAACGAACACCCCAAGCTTGGTATAAGCCAGCATCAATAAACAAAAGTAAACTTATAAAAATAACGATTACAAAAGTGTACCATTTTATAAATTTTAAAATGATTTTTGGGTTGGTAATCACAGAAAACATGATGAATAAAAAAGGAATTGTAGATATATACGCAGCAAAGGAAGCATCCAATCGTAAACCGTATAAAAAGGTTTTTAAAACAGTTGATAGTTCAAGTTCTTGAGTTTTATCAACATAATACATCAAGAAAAAGAAACGTGCAAAAACAAAATAAACAATCCAAAATAAGAAGTAATAAAGATTATATAAAAATCTGTTTGTAATGTTTTTCATTTTTGATATTTAAAATGTTTTTCAAAACTCTTTATCAAAGAGAATTAAAGTATAATTGTAATAAAAAAATATCTCTTAGAGATTTATTCTGTAACTTTTAAACGAGCTTTTGCAGTTACATTAACATTGGCAAAATCGTTATTTAAAAATTTTAAATAGCCAGTAATTGCAATCATTGCTGCATTGTCTGTAGTATATTCGAATTTTGGGATGTAGGTTTGCCAGCCAAAATGTTGTTCTGCTAATTGTAAACGATTTCTAATTTCTGAATTTGCAGAAACGCCACCAGCAATAGCAATTTGTTTAATCCCTGTTTTTTTAACAGCATTTTTTAATTTATTCATCAAAATTTCTATAATTGTAAACTGAATTGAAGCACAAATATCATGTAAGTTTTCCTCAATAAAATTAGGATTTACTCTTTGTTGCTTTTGAATAAAATATAAAATTCCCGTTTTTAAACCACTAAAACTAAAATCTAAATCGCCCACTTTTGGCTTTGTGAATTTGTAAGCTTTTGGGTTTCCTAATTTAGCATACTTGTCAATAAAAGGACCTCCAGGATAAGGCAATCCTAAAATTTTGGCAGATTTATCAAAAGCTTCTCCAACAGCATCATCTATAGTTTCGCCTAAAATTTCCATATCAAAATGGTTGGTAACTTTTACAATTTGAGTATGTCCACCACTTATTGTCAAACAAATAAAAGGGAAAGTAGGTATTTTGCTGACATCATCTTTAATAAAATGAGCCAAAATATGTGCTTGCATATGGTTTACATCCAACAAAGGAATTTGTAACCCTAAAGCCAACGATTTTGCAAAAGAAGTACCTACCAATAAAGATCCCATTAAACCTGGGCCTTTGGTAAAGGCAATTCCAGCTAATTGTTCTTTAGTAATATTTGCTTGTTCCAAAGCCTGTTGCACAACAGGTACAATATTTTGTTGATGCGCTCTTGAAGCTAATTCTGGAACAACTCCACCATATTTTGAGTGTACTTCTTGGTTTGCAACAACGTTACTCAACACTTTAGCATCACAAATCACAGCAGCACTTGTATCATCACAAGAAGACTCTATTCCTAAAATATAAACAGGTTTTTTCATCAAAAATTAGTTAAAGTGCTGCAAAATTAAGGATTAATTTATGCACCTCTTTGATTTTTAAGAATAGAAATTTAATTCTTTGTTAAAATTGCACGTTCTTTGTACTAATTGGTCAAATTTTTGAGTATTATTAATCATATCTTACAACCACATTAAAACCATCAAATATCAAAATAATAGGAAAGAAAATACTGAAATTTTTAGGGTACTTTATACTCTTTTTACTTTTGATGAGTATAGTGCTTTCTATTCCTGTAGTGCAAACAAAAATAGGTAAACATTATACTGATAAAATTAACGAAGATTTTGGAACAAATTTATCGATAAATAAGGTTGATTTATCTTTTTTAGGAAGTGTAAATTTAAAAGGAATCGAAATTAAAGATCATCATAAAGATACCATGATTTATGTTGCGAAATTGACAACATCGATTATAAACGCAAAAAGAATTTTAGATAAAGAGGTGTATCTAAATGATATTTATCTTGATGGCGCCTATTATTACATGAAAACCTATAAAGGTGAGGAAAATGATAATATGGGTATTTTTATTGATTCTTTTGATGATGGAACTCCTAAAGATTCGCTGAATCCTTTTGTTCTAAAAACATCTAATGTTTATGTAAATAACTTAAATTTTAGAGTAACAAATGCTAATAAAGTAGATTCTGTAAATTATGCTGCTAAAAATGCAGGTGGTAATTTACAAGATTTATCAATTGTAGGCCCTAAATTTTCGAGCAATATAAGAGGTTTGTATTTTATTGATAAATTTGGTTTGGATGTAACTAATTTAACAACCGATTTTAGTTATTCTGAAACTGCAATGCATTTTAAAAATACAACTCTACAAACTGAAAATACCCATATAAAAGCAGAAATAGATTTTCTGTATAAAAGAGAAGATTTATCAGATTTTGTTAATAAAGTACAAATTAAAGCACGTTTTAAAGAGAGCGAAGTTGCTGTGCAAGATGTTAAAAATTTTTATGACGAATTAAGTGGAAATGATATTTTAAGTTTGCAAGGAAACTTGAATGGAACTTTAAATAACTTTGAGTTAAAGAACTTGAATTCAGCCTCAAAAAAAGGATTAAAAATACAAGGAGATTTGTTTTTTGTGAATGCTGTAAGTAGAGAAAGAGGTTTTGTTTTTGAAGGAGATTTGGCAAATTTAACAGCCACTTACAGAGAATTAAGGAATATTTTACCAAATGTTTTGGGTAAAAATTTACCAACTGAATTTGGCAAACTTGGCAAATTTAATTTAAATGGAAAAGTAAAAGTTACTCCAGATCAAATCCAGACAAATATTACTGTAAACTCTGCTGTTGGTACTCTTAAAACAGACTTACAAATTGCCAATATCGAAAATATAGATTACGCAAAATATGATGGAAAAATTCAACTTAAAAATTTCGATATCGGTAATTTTTTCAACGATCCATTATTTGGTAAAGTTTCTTTAAAAGGAGATGTAAATGGAAGTGGATTTAAGCTAGAAAATATTAGCACTTCTTTTGTTGGTAAAGTTTCAGAATTTGGTTTTAAGCAATATAATTATAAGAATATTGAAGCAAATGGACAATACCAAAACAACAAGTTTGATGGAGATTTAACCATTGATGACGAGAATTTTAAAATGAAATTTAATGGCTTGGCAGATTTATCATCAGAAGTTTACGAATTTGATTTTAAGTCGGATGTTGACTATTTAAATTTAAAGGAAACTAACCTGTTTACAAGAGATAGTATTGCACATTTAAAAGGTTCTTTTGAGTTAGATATAGAAGGCAATACATTTGATGATATTGTTGGAAACGCTATTTTTAAAGATGTTTTTTATACCAATCAAAAGCAGGAATTTAGTTTTAAACAATTCATGGTTGCATCTTCTGTAAAAGATAGTATTAAAAGAATCGATTTAGAATCTGAAGATATTGCTCAAGGGTATGTAACAGGTAAATTTACGTTTTCTGAAGTTGCCAAAGTAGCTCAAAATGCGTTGGGAAGTATTTACACGAATTATCAACCTTATGAAGTTGCACCAAATCAGTTTTTAGATTTTAATTTTACAGTATATAATCAAATTGTAAATGTGTTTTTTCCTGATATTTACATTGATGATAATACCAAATTAAAAGGCAAAATAGAATCGAATAAAAATCAATTAAGGTTTACATTTTCATCACCAAGAATAGATGCCTATGGCAATGAGTTTAAAGAAATTTTACTGAGGACTGATAATCAAAACCCTTTGTACAATTCTCACTTAACAGCAGCTGAAGTAAATACAAAATTCTATAATATCTCTAAATTAAACCTTTTAAACAGAACAGAAAATGATACGCTTTATTTTAAATCGGAATTTGATGGGGGTCTAAAAAATAATGAGAATTTTAATTTAGATTTCTTTTATACCATCAATAAAGAAAAAAAATCGGTTTTAGGTTTTGAGAAATCTACTTTCGTTATCAAAAATACAGCTTGGAGTATAAATCCAGATAAAGATTATACAGATAAAATTACCTTCGATTTAAAAAATAATGAATTTGATTTTAGTCAGTTTAAACTAGTATCTGGCCAACAAAAAATAGAATTTAAAGGAAGTTTAAAAGGAGATAGCGAAAAAACATTACTGGCAAATTTAACCAAAGTAAAACTGCAAAGTTTTTTACCAGAAATAGATAGTTTGGCTTTAAAAGGTAGGGTTTCTGGTAATATAGATTTTGTTCAAAAAGGAGCTGTTTACAGTCCAGAGGCAAATTTAATTATTAGTGGCTTTGAAGTTAATAACTTTAAACAGGGAGAGTTAGCCATCAATATTGCAGGAGATAATTCTTATGAAAAATACAATGTAGATTTATCCATTAATAATGAAAATGTAAAAAGTATTGCAGCCACTGGTGTTTTAGATTTTTCGAATAAAAGACCTATTATAGATATTGAAGTTTATTTAGAAGATTATAATCTGCAAGCATTTAGTCCTTTAGGTCAAGATGTAATTTCATCTTTAAGAGGTAGTGTTTCTGGGAACTTCTTTTTGAGAGGTTTTTTAAGAAATCCAGATATGGAAGGTGTTTTAAAATTGAATAATGCAGGTTTAAAATTTCCATATTTAAATGTAGATTTTGATTTTGAGGGAGAATCCATAGTTTCTTTAGAGCAACAATCCTTTATTTTAGAAGATATTAAACTAGTTGATAGTAAATATAAATCTACAGGAAGATTGTTTGGTAATATAACGCATCAAAATTTTGAACAATGGTTTTTAGATTTAGAAATCGATACCGATAATTTAGTGGCATTAGATACAAAAAATACGGAAGAGGCTACTTATTATGGAACTGCCTTTATGAAAGGTTCAGTTGCAGTTTCTGGATTAACAGATCAATTAACCATAGATATTAATGCCACAACAAACCCTAGAACAAAATTTGTAGTACCTTTAAAAGATGTGGAAACTGTAGATAGTTTTCGCTTAATTTATTTTAAATCTGATCAAATAAAAGTAGAGGATAGGCAGAGAGAGTTAGCGCAAGAAGCTTTAAAAGGATTAACCTTAAATATTGATTTAGAAGTTACCAAAGATGCAGAAGCACAAGTTGTAATTGATGAAGAGAATGGAAGTCAATTAACAGGAAGAGGATCAGGAAATCTACAAATTAGAATCGATACAAGAGGTAAATTCAATATGTATGGAGATTACAGAATTGATTCTGGAGTATACGATTTTAGATATGGAGGCATTATCAACAAACCTTTTATAATCCAAAAAGGAGGAACAGTTTCTTGGATTGGAAATCCTTATGAAGCAAATTTAGATGTTACTGCCATTTACAAAGCAAAAGCAAATCCTGGAGTTTTATTGCAAAATTTTAATTCTAACAGAAGAGAGGAAATCGATTTGGTAACAAGAATTACAGGAGATTTGTTCAACTCAAAACAAGAATTAGATATTCAACTTACAAATGTAGATCCAACTATAGCAAGTGAGTTAGAGTTTGTTTTAAATGATAATAATGTAAATGAAAAAACTACTCAATTTATATCTTTATTAGCCTTTAATACGTTTCGAAATCCAGATAAAGTAGATTTTGATGTAAATAATACGTTGGCAGGCACTGCATCAAGTGCACTTGCAGGCGCGTTTTCGAGTTTATTAAACAACCCTGATAGTAAATTTCAATTGGGTGTAGATTATCAGCAAGGAGAAAGAGGCAATGATATAGATCGTTTAAATATAGATAATCAAGTAGATGTTTCTGTAAGCACACAAGTTAGCGATCGAGTAATTATCAACGGAAAAGTCGGTGTTCCTGTGGGTGCACAAACACAATCAAGTGTTGTTGGCGAGGTTAAAGTTGAAATTCTCTTAAATACAGAAGGAAATTTTAGAGGGGTTATTTTTAATCGACAAAACGAAATTCAATATTCGCAACAAGAAGAAGGTTATACACAGGGAGTTGGTTTATCTTATCAAGTTAATTTTAATACTTTATCAGGATTACTTACAAGAATTGGCCTTAAAAAAGAAACGAAAATTAAGGCGAAAAAAAATGAGAAAAAAGATACTTTGCAACCAAAAGTAAACTCGTTAATAAATTTTGAAGGAAATTAGTACCTTTAATTTTTAACAGATTATTCACTAAAAACGAAATGGTTTTCGTACTTAAATTTGTATTTTTCCTTTTAAAAATAAGGGGTTAAAGGCTATATCGATTTCGTAATTTAATTATTTTAAACCACTAAAAAGAATTATTTTTACATCATAATATATGGAGAAAATTAAAAAAATAGGCGTAATGACTTCTGGAGGAGATTCCCCAGGAATGAACGCAGCAATAAGATCTGTAGTAAGAACTTGTGCATATTATAAAATAGAATGTGCAGGAATTTACAGAGGTTATGAAGGAATGATAGAAGGTGATTTTATCGAACTAAATGCACGAAGTGTTAAAGGTATTATCAACAAAGGAGGTACTTTTTTAAAATCTGCGAGGTCTAAAAAATTTATGACCAAAGAAGGAAGGCAACAAGCATATGAGGCTTTAAAAGCAGCTCATATAGATGCTTTAGTTGTTATTGGTGGAGATGGTACTTTTACAGGAGCATTGATATTTAATAAAGAATTCGGTTTCCCAATTATGGGAATTCCTGGAACAATTGATAATGATATTGCAGGGACTTCACATACATTAGGGTATGATACAGCTTTAAATAACGCTGTAGAGGTTATCGATAAAATTAGAGATACAGCATCTTCTCACAACAGATTATTTTTTATTGAAGTAATGGGTAGAGATGTTGGTCATATTGCCTTAAATGTTGGTGTTGGAGCAGGAGCAGAAGAAATTTTGATACCTGAAGAAGATTTAGGTTTAGAGCGTTTGTTAGAATCTTTGCAGAGAAGTAAGGAATCTGGGAAATCGTCGAGTATTGTAATAGTTGCTGAAGGCGATAAAACTGGTAAAAATGTTTTTGAACTAAAAGATTATGTTAATGAGCATTTACCAGAATACGATGTTCGAGTTTCAGTTTTAGGACACATGCAAAGAGGAGGTTCTCCTTCTTGTTTCGACAGAGTTTTGGCGAGTAGAATGGGCGTAAAAGCTGTTGAATCTTTGTTAGATGGTAAATCTAATTTAATGGTTGGTTTATTAAATGATAAAATAGCAGTAACTCCTTTGGAAAAAGCAATCAAAGGACAATCAAAAATAAATAAAGAATTAATTCGTGTGTCAGATATCATGACCACATAATAGTAAAATAGAAAGAATATGATAAAAGTAGGAATTAACGGATTTGGTAGAATAGGAAGATTAGCATTTAGATCTTCAGTATTAAGAGATAACGTTCAAGTAGTAGCAATAAACGATTTATTAGATGTAGATTATTTAGCATACATGTTAAAATACGATTCAGTTCACGGAAAATTTGATGGAACTGTAGAGGTTAAAGATGGTAAATTAGTTGTTAACGGAAACGAAATTAGAATCACAGCAGAAAGAGATCCAGCAAACTTAAAATGGAACGAAGTTGATGCAGATTATGTAATTGAATCTACAGGTTTTTTCTTGACTGAGGAAACTGCTGGAAAGCATTTATTAGCAGGAGCTAAAAAAGTAGTTTTATCTGCTCCATCTAAAGATCATACACCAATGTTTGTGATGGGTGTAAATAACAAAGAATTAAAAGCAGATCAAAAGATTTTTTCTAACGCATCTTGTACAACAAACTGTTTAGCGCCAATTACTAAAGTTTTAAATGATAATTTTGGTATTGTTGAAGGTTTAATGACAACTGTACATGCTGCAACTGCAACTCAAAATACGGTTGATGGACCATCAGCAAAAGATTGGAGAGGAGGACGTTCTGCTATTGGTAACGTAATTCCTTCTTCTACTGGTGCTGCAAAAGCTGTAGGAAAAGTAATCCCAGCAATGGATGGTAAATTAACAGGTATGGCTTTTAGAATACCAACTATGGATGTTTCTGTGGTAGATTTAACTGTAAAGCTAGAAAAAGCAGCTACGTATGATGAAATCTGTGCAGCTATGAAAACAGCTTCAGAAAGTGAAGAAATGAAAGGTGTTTTAGGATATACTGAAGATATGGTTGTTTCTCAAGATTTTGTAGGAGATACAAGAACTTCAATTTTTGATGCTAAAGCAGGTATTGCTTTAAATGACAATTTTGTAAAGGTTGTTGCTTGGTATGATAACGAAATGGGATATTCAACTAAAATAGTTGATTTAATTGAATATGCTGATACTTTATAGTAACTACAATTTCAAATAACTAAAAACCTGATAGAATTCATTTTCTATCAGGTTTTTTAGTTTTTACTGAATACTGAGACTGAATATGGCTAACTTATTTAACAGCAATCATACTAATTTCTACATTTACAAATTTTGGTAAGTTTGCAACTTCAACAGTTTCTCTTGCAGGCGCAGTTTCTTCATTAAAATAAGAACCATAAACGGTATTTATTTTAGCAAACTGATTCATATCAGCAATAAAAATAGATGATTTTATAACGTTTTCAAAAGTCATTTCAGCAGCAGCTAAAACTTCTTTCATATTTTCCATTACTTGTTTTGTTTCGGCTTCGATAGTATCTAAAACTAATTCTCCAGTTGTTGGATTTATTGCAATTTGTCCAGACGTGTATAAAGTATTTCCACTTAAAATAGCTTGATTATAGGGCCCAATAGGAGCAGGTGCTTTTGTAGTTGATATTATTTTTTTCATTTTTATATTTTTGGTCTCTTCTTAAAAGATTTTTTTTATTTTAAACTTCCAACTTCCAACTTCCAACTTCCAACTTCCAACTTCCAACTTCCAACTTCCAACTTCCAACACCAATTAAAACAATCTATCTGGTGGTTTATTTTTATCCCATTTTAAATCTGCTAGTGTAGATGATTTTACACCAATAAAAAAGGTATATGATGAGTTAGAGCCAAAAGGCACCCAATTAAAATTGAATTGCCAGCTATCTAAATCTCTTGTAAAGTTAAATCTAGAAAAAGAAAAAGCACCATTTTTAACATCATAACCAGAAGAATAGCCAACTTTCCATTTTGGTGATAAATCAACATTACCACTAAAACCCAAAGTATGCACACCAATAGTTCCTGGTACTACACCATTGTTAGAATAGGTTGCTGCATATACTAAATTTAAAGACCAAGGAATTTTACCTTTATATAAATCTGTTTTTGTAGTTCCACCACCAATATCTCTTGCATCTTGTCTTCCTTGCCTATTTGTTGGGTCAATGTCTGCACCCATTGTATCAGGAGGATTATTGTTACCATTAGCATTGCTATTCTGATTCCCTTTTTCACTTTTATTAAAATCAGTACTAGAAATAGAATAATTAGCTGTTAAATTGGCGTTGGTTAATCTAAAAATACCAGGATTAAATTTATCGATTCTTCTACCATTTTCATTTACTTGGTAAGGATCTAAAGAGCCATTAAAGTTTAGGGCTAATTTATCTTTAAAAAGTCTTGTTCCAGCACTAAAAGTAACATTAGACCAACGTAAACTATCTGCAGCAATGTTATAAGAAGTATTAAAATTTAAATTATTTAGAAGCATTATTTTTTCATCTTCTTCATCGCTATCAGGATCTTTAGGTGCCATTTTTGCCTCTAAAACATTGTTTACAGAAAGCCCAATAGAATTGCTTAAACCTCCTGATGGAGCTCCATAAATTCCTTGATCAAAAACAGTATAATCTATAACGTCTAAAGGATTTGCGCTTTGCTGAACTTGCTCTAAATAATTATCTCTAAAATCAGGTCTGTAAGAATAAGAAATTGTTGGTCTTATGGTGTGTCTAATTGCTTTTAATCTTCCTTTTTTAAAGTTGAAGGTTCCATAAATATTGGTAGACAAGCTAACTCCCATATTATATTCTCTGTAAGACTTAAAACCTCTTAAAGTATCTGTAACGATTACATTGTTAGTTTCATCGTATTTTCTATCAATATAATCAAACTGCCAAGTTTCTTCATAATTTGCACTTGGTGATAACGTAAAATATTTAAATGCTTTAATATTGGTATTCGTACTTGTTTTATGTTGCATACCAGATCTAGCAGTTTCAAACATTTTGCTAGTAAAAAATTCATCATCAGTTGTATTAATTAAATATTGACCTTGCATATTATAATTAAAGCCTAATTTTTGAATCGGATTCTTTTTTACACCATTTTTCCCTGCAAATGGGTAAACCCTATTCATGTTTAAAGTTAACGATGGCAATGTCATTGTTATACTTTCTGTATTTGTGTTCTGTTGATGAGAAGCTGTAACAGCCATATTAAAAGGTGTGCCAACAAAAGTTTTACTGTAATTTACAGAAGAATTGAATGTGTTGTTTTGGTTCTGATTTAAATTAAATTGATTTAAAGATTCTCTAAAAAAACGACTACTTCCTAAATTTACAGAAGCTGAAAATCTTGAATTAGGGCTCGCTTTAGAATCTTGACTATGATTCCATCTGATGTTAAAGTTGCTTCTTTTATCAAAATCATCAAAACCTCGAATACCGTTAATGATGTTTTCGTAATTAAAGCTAAAAGTTCCATTAAATCTGTAGCGTTTATTGTAGTTAGAGTTTGTTCTTAAACCCCAACTTCCATTTGCCCAGGCATCTCCAGTTAACGTTAAATCTACATAATCGTTAATAGCAAAATAATAACCTCCATTTTGCAAACCAACACCTCTAGCGCTACTTCCAGTATCAAAAGCAGGAATTAAAAAACCAGAAACACTCGTTTCTGTCATCGGAAAATAGGCAAAAGGTAAAAAAACGGGAGTGGGTACATCTGCTAAAACTAAATTACTTACACCCACAATAATTTTTTTTCCAGGAACTAATTTCGCTTTATCAGTACTTATATAATAATCAGGTACTTCTTTCTCAGAGGTTGTAAATCTAATTTTACGAATATAAATAGTAGAATCGTTTACCTGTTTAGTTTTTTCACCATAGGTAAACATTTCTCCTTGTTTGGTTTTTAAACCATAAATTAAAGCTCGCTTACTTTTAAAGTTATAAAGTATGGAATCTTGTTCAGATTCTTGGCCACCTTGTTTAAAAACAGGTCTTTGTATATAACCAGTACTATCTTTAATACCCTTTGCAAAAAGTGTATTTTTTTTATAATCTATAATAATAATACCCGCTTTTAAATCAATATCTGTATAGGTTATATTTGCCTCATTATATAAGGTTACTGTTTTTTCTTTTGCATTTTGAATAGTATAATCTTGGGCAATATGTGTAATAATATCATCAATACTTTCCTTTAATTTTATAGAATCCTTTACAATTGAGTCTTTATTTTTAAGAAGTAAGCTGTCTTTTTTTAAAATGAGACTATCTTTATTGATAGATAATAAGGAGTCTTTTTTCTGTAGCTTTATAGAATCTCTTTGTACAGAGGGAATTACGATTTTTTCTGTCGATTTTATATCTTGTGCTAACCCAATCTTTACAAAAAAGATACAACAAAATAAAAGTAGGTATGATAGGTTTGATTGCAATGCTATATATGCTATTTTTGTATAAAAGTAAAAGTATGGCTCAATAATTGAAACACAAAATTAATGACGCCAAAATTAGTTAAATTTTATTGATGAACTTTTCACAAACGAACAAAATTAATACCAAATTTAAAAAACTTGTTTTTTTAACATTTTCGCTTGTCTTTTTATTTTCGGGATTTACCACAAATGCTCAGAAAAAATATACGATTGTAATAGATGCTGGTCATGGAGGTAAAGATCCAGGGAATTTAGGAAACGGATATAAAGAGAAAAATATTGCCTTAAAAGTGGCTTTAAGTGTTGGCAACGAATTAAAGAAAAATAAAGATATTAAAGTTTTGTACACAAGAGACAAAGATGTTTTTATTGATTTATGGAAAAGAGGAGATGTAGCCAATACAGCAAAAGCAGATTTATTTGTGTCAATTCATTGTGATTCTCATACATCGAATGCATATGGAGCAGGAACTTTTGTTTTAGGGTTAAGAGGAAACAAAAAAAACTTAGAAATTGCAAAAAGAGAAAACTCTAGTATTCTTTTAGAAGATAACTTTCAAGATCGTTATACAGGTTTTGATCCGAATTCAGCAGAATCTGTTGTTGGATTATCACTTTTACAAGAAGAAAATTTAGATAAAAGTTTAGAGATTGCTAGTCTAATACAAAACAATTTTACTTTTAAATTAAAAAGAAATGATCGAAAGGTAAAACAAGATAATTTTCAAGTTTTAAGAGAAACGATTATGCCAAGTGTTTTGGTTGAGTTGGGTTTTTTAACTAACAAAAATGAAGGTAGATATTTAAATTCAAAAAAAGGGCAGTTGCAAATGAGTAAATCAATTGCAGATGCAATTGAAAATTATGTGAGTAATTTAAAATTAAATACAGTAATTGAAAAAATTTCTGAAAACGATTTTGTTGAAACCATAAATAATGAGGTAGAATATAAAGTTCAATTAGCATCTGGAAGAAATAAAATTGAAACAAAATCTTATAATTTTAAAGGCTTAGTAAATGTTGAAAGAGTAAAAGTTGGGTCTTTTTATAAATATTATTATGGGGTAACTTCCTCTTACAAAGATGTTATAGCATCTTTAGATATTGTTAAAAAGAAAGGCTATACATCTGCCTTTATTGTGGCTTTTAAAAATGGAGAAAAAGTATCTGTAAAAGAAGTTAATAAAATGCCTTAAATTTGGCACTTTCAAACAAAAAAAATCAGTAATATTGTTATTAAATTTCTATGTATGTCTAAAGAATTAAAAACAGGAATTGTAGTAGTTTTAATAATTGTAGCTTTCTTTTGGGGTTTCAATTTTTTAAAAGGACATGATTTGTTAGATGGTAAAGCCCGTAAATTTCAAGTAGAATACTCTAAAATTGGAGGTCTTAACAGAGCAAGTTCTGTAACTCTAAATGGCTTAAAAGTTGGGCAAGTTAATGAAATAGAGTTTAATACAACACCTGAGAAAAGAGGGGAATTGATTGTTACTTTTTCAGTTGAAAACGATTTTGAGTTTTCTAAAAAAAGTGTCGTAAGAATTTATTCACCCAATCCATTAGCGGCTTCAAGTTTGGCAATAATTCCTAGTTATGAAGGTGAAATGGCTGTGTCTGGAGACACCCTTGAAGGTAAAATCGAAGAGAGTTTATTTACCTCGATTGGAGAAAGATTAGATCCACTTCAGCAAAAACTTGAAAAAGTAATAGTAAGAGCAGATACTTTATTTAGTGGTGTAAATAGAATTTTAAATGAAGAAACTATAAGTGGTGTAAATGGCTCTATTAGCAATATAGCAGCAATTATTGCAGATTTAAGAGAAACAGTGCAAAGGGTAAATTCTCTTGTTGTTGATAATCAAGATAATCTTAAAAAAACATTACAAAACACAAAAGATATTACAGGAAACTTAAGCAAGATTTCTGATAGTTTAACAACTGTTAATATTAATGAAATTGTAAAAAAAGCAGAAAACGCTGTTAATAATTTTAATGAATTATCTAAAAAAATAAATTCTAATTCAGGTTCTGTTGGTAAACTTCTTAACGACGAACAATTGTACGATAATATTGAGGCTGCAACCAAAGAATTAGAAGAGTTATTAAGAGATATAAAATTAAATCCTAAAAGATATGTTCATTTTTCGGTATTTGGTAAAAAACCAAAAGAATATTCTCCTGTAGAAAATCAATTGCAAGAATTAAAAGAATTAACAGAACAACTGGAAGAATTAAAACAATAGTATTTTAAAAAACAACTATGCAATATTTACCAAATATACTTTTTGCGCTAACTTTAGCTGTTGGTATTGGTTATTTTGTGATGAACGTCAGAAAATTATCAAGAAACATTAAATTAGGAAAAGATGTAGACAGAACAGATAACAAATCTGAACGATTAAAAAATATGTTGATGATTGCAGTTGGGCAATCTAAAATGGTTAAAAGACCTTTGTCTGGTCTTCTTCATATTATCGTTTACATTGGTTTTATCATTATAAATATCGAAGTTTTAGAAATTATTATTGATGGTTTATTAGGTACTCATAGAGTTTTTCAAGGAATTATAGGAGATGGTTTTTACGCATTTTTAATTGGAACTTTCGAAATTTTAGCAGCTTTAGTTTTTGTTGCTGTTGTTGTTTTTTGGTTGCGAAGAAATGTATCAAACATCAAACGTTTTTTAAGCAGAGAAATGAAAGGCTGGCCAAAAAGCGATGCCAATTATATCATTTATTTTGAAATGGTTTTAATGACGCTTTTTATTGTGATGAATGCTACAGATGTTCCTTTTCAACAAGCAGGAATTGGAAATCCAATAAGTCAGTTTGTGGCGCCATTATTTGATGGTTTTACACCAGAAACGATTCATACAATAGAAAGAACTGCTTGGTGGTTGCATATTGTAGGTATTTTAATCTTTTTAAATTACTTGTATTATTCTAAACACTTACATATTTTATTGGCGTTTCCAAACACTTATTTTGCCAATTTAAAACCAAAAGGACAATTCAATAATTTAGAATCGGTTACAAACGAAGTTAAATTAATGATGGATCCTGATGCAGATCCTTATGCAATGCCAGCTGAAGGAGCAGAAGAAGCTGTGCCAGAAAAATTTGGCGCAAGTGATGTAGCAGATTTAAGTTGGGTACAATTATTAAACGCATACACTTGTACAGAATGTGGACGATGTACTTCTGCTTGTCCTGCAAATCTAACAGGTAAAAAATTGTCTCCTCGTAAAATTATGATGGACACAAGAGATCGACTTGAAGAAGTTGGTAGAAATATAGATGCAAATAAAGGTGCTTTTGTCGATGATGGAAAACAGCTTTTAGGCGATTATATTTTAGAAGAAGAACTTTGGGCATGTACAAGTTGTAATGCTTGTGTAGAGGAATGTCCTGTAAATATCGATCCATTATCAATCATTATGGATATGAGAAGATATTTAGTGATGGAAAAAAGTGCAGCACCTCAAGAATTAAACATGATGATGACAAACATCGAGAATAATGGTGCACCTTGGGCTTACAATCAACAAGATAGGTTGAATTGGGCAAATGAATAAGCCCCTGTTTCCCCAAAGGGGAGCAGTGTGTTAGTTTGTTAGTGGAGAATTATTTATGAAAATAAATATTTTAAAAAGGATAAAATTTAATATTAACTAAATACGTAACCCTTGCGTGTGTTCCCCTTTGGGGAAACAGGGGCTTTTTTTATGAACGTACCAACAATGGCAGATATGATGGCTCAAGGCAAACAACCAGAAGTGTTGTTTTGGGTTGGTGCTGCAGGAAGTTATGATGATAGAGCAAAAAAGATAACCAGAGCATTCGTAAAAATTTTACATCAAGCAAATGTAGATTTTGCAGTTTTAGGTGTGGAAGAATCATCAACAGGAGATGCAGCAAAAAGAGCAGGAAACGAGTTTTTGTTTCAAATGCAAGCTATGATGAATATCGAAGTTTTAAATGGTTATGAAGTGAAAAAAATCGTGACTTGCGATCCACATTCCTTCAATACTTTTAAAAATGAATATCCTTCTTTAGGAGGAAAATACGAGGTGTATCATCATACACAATTCATTCAAAATTTAATTTCAGAAGGTCGTTTAAAGATCGATGATACCAATTTAAAAGGAAAAAGAGTTACGTTTCATGATCCTTGTTATTTAGGTAGAGCCAATGAAGTATATGAGTCTCCTAGAGATTTAATTAGAAGATTAGGCGTTAATTTAACAGAAATGAAACGTAGCAGAGAAACTGCTTTATGCTGTGGAGCTGGAGGTGCACAAATGTTTAAAGATGCAGAAAAGGGTGATAAAGAAGTAAATGTTTTAAGAACAGAAGACGCTTTAAAAACCAATCCTCAAATAATTGCAACTGGCTGTCCTTATTGCAATACAATGATGACAGATGGCATAAAATTTAAGGAAAGAGAAGACAATGTTATTGTAAGAGACATTGCAGAACTAATCGCAGAAGCAAATAATCTTTAAAAAAATGAAAAATTTAGCAATCGTACTTTTTTTATCAATTTGTTTATTTTCTTGTAAAAATAAGGAAGTAGAAAAAGAGGATGAAAAAATCTCTGAACCAGAAATTACTTCACCTGTTTTTGAAGTAGAAAAAGACGATATGCTTAAAAATGCAGATTCTGAAAGCGTTAAGAATGATAAAGTTGTATTTACAGTTCAAATTGCTGCTTTAAAAAATGAAAATGAGCAATTAATGAATTTGAATGCTGTGAAAACATATCAAGAAAATTCTTTAACAAAATACAGGTTAGGTTCTTTTGAAACGTATCAAGAAGCTAAACAATTTAGATTACAGGTTTTAAATACGTATAAAGGAGCGTTTGTGCAAGCGTTAAAAAATAACGAGCCAATTCATATTTCAGAAGCTTTACAAGAGTAAATTTATGGCAGATTATTTTCAAAATTCAGAAGTTACTACTTTACCAAATATTATTGAAGTTGAATTTACAAAAATTGATAAAAGTTACCTCAAAGTAATTTTAATCAATTTTTTTCTGATACTTATCCCTCTTTTTGTGGGTTTGGTTTTGTTAGATAAATTTACATTTACAGAAGAAATAACAGTCTATTCAATTTATATATATGCGTTATTTACGTCTTTTTTTGGATTGATTTTTTTATTCCTAATCTTTAGTTTTCCGAAAAGAATGTATGTTGTAAGAGACAAAGATATTTCTTACAAAGCTGGTTTATTTACTAAAAAGATTACAACAGTTCCGTTTTCAAGAATTCAACATGTAGAGATTGATGAAAAACCAATTTCAAGAGTTTTTAATTTGGCTTCTATTAGCGTTTTTACAGCAGGTGATAGTAGTGACGATTTAGAAATTAAAGGCATCAACAAAGAAAAAGCATTACAAATTAAAGAATTTATTAGCACAAAAATAGATGAATAATTTGTTTGATTTTTCAACTTTTTCAAGGCAATCAACAAAAGGTATTTTAGTTATTTATATTGCACATCTTTATAAATTTTTAAAACTAACTTGGATTTTGGTTTTTTTGATAGTAAAAGATTTCACCAAGATAACAAACAAAATAGATGCAATTTATATTTATGCAGGAATTGCATTTTTCCTTATTTTCTTTTTAATTAGAACCTATTTAATTTTCAAAAACTTTCAATTTAAAATAGAAAACGAACACTTTATTTTAAAACAAGGAATTCTTAAAAAAACAAATACAGCCATTCCTTTTCATCGCATACAAAACATCAATTTTAAGCAAAATATAGTGCAACAAATTATTGGTGTTTTTGAGGTAAGCATAGAAACTGCTGGTTCAAGCACTACAGAAATTTCAATAAAAGCGCTGTCTTTGCAAAAAGCAACAGCGTTAAAAGAAATCATTTCTAAAAACACAAAACTTATTGAGGAAGAAGTAGTTGAAAAGCAAGAAACAAAACCATTGGTAAGAATTGGTGTTAAAGAGCTTTTTAAGGTAAGTTTAACCGAAAACCATTTGCAAAATTTATTATTATTTTTTGCAATTGTATTTGGTTTATTGCAACAATTACAACAATTATCAGACAGTTTAGGGCAAACAGAAGCCATAGATGGTTTTATTGAAGAAAATACAAATGCAATTTCTGCGAGTATTTTTTTAGTAATTATCATCCTTTTATTGTTAACTATTGTTGCTTTAGTAAGTTCTTTTGTGAGAGTGTTTTTAGTTCATTTTAATTTAACAGCCTACTTAAAAGAAGATGCTTTTGAAATTAACCAGGGTTTATTTACCAAAAAATCGATTATTTTAAAAAAGCAAAAAATTCAGAATATTACCATATCTACAAATCCTTTAAAAAGGTTGATTGGCATTTCTTTTATCACTTTTAAACAAGCAGTAAGTGGTAAAATAAACAATAAGAAGAAAGACAAGTTAATACGAATAGTTGGTTGTAAAAAAGAGCAAATAGAAATTATAAAAGCAAGTTTGTTTAACCCAACTGATGTTGAAAATAGCGACAAGAAACATCCAGAAAACTACTTTAAGAGAAGGCTTTTTATTTTTACTTTTTTGTTTTTAATACTAGCTTATACAATAACCTATGTAGTGTATTCTCATTTCGAAATTTTCTATTCAACTATAGTAGTCGTTCCAATTGTTGTATTTTTGATCTTGAAAAAAGTAAAGAAACGTTTCTATAAAATTTCTGACGAAATGATCTTAGTTGGCAAAGGATTGTTAGAAACGCATATTACCTATTTAGAAATTTTTAAGGTTCAGAATATAGAAATGCAGCAGACAATTTTTCAAAAAAGAAGTAATGTTGCCGATTTAATTTTACAAACAGCTTCAGGGAAAATAAAAATTCCTTGTATCGATTTTCAAGAGGCCATTAAAATTTATAACCATACTTTGTATAAAGTAGAAACGAGCCAAACTTCATGGATGTAAAAAGTTTTATAAAAGCAGCACGTTTGCGTACTTTACCTTTATCAATTTCTGGAATTATTGTTGGGAGTTATTTAGGGGTCGAATATTTAAATTCAATTTTAACAACAAATAGTATAAAAATAGTGGTTTGGCTTACACCAATTTTCTGGTTAGCAATTCTAACTACAATTGGTTTCCAGGTTTTATCCAATTTCGCTAATGATTATGGAGATTTTGTAAAAGGTTCAGATACAAACAGAACAGGAGAAGCAAGAATGGTTTCTTCTGGTAAAATTACGCCTAAACAAATGAAAATGGCAATGGTTATCACAACCATTATCACTTTAATAATTGCTTTAGCGTTGATTTATGTGTCATTTGGCAAAGACAATTTTGGGTATTCAATCTTGTTTTTTGTGCTGGGAATTGCCTCAATTACAGCAGCTATAAAATATACAGTGGGTAATTCAGCTTACGGGTATTCTGGTTTTGGCGATGTTTTTGTATTTCTGTTTTTTGGTTTGGTAAGTGTTGTTGGGTCTTATTTTTTATATACGAAAACCATCAATTTTGAAATATTTTTACCAGCAATTTCTATTGGTTTGTTAAGTACAGCTGTTTTAAATTTAAATAATTTACGAGATAGAGAAGAAGATCAAAAGAATAATAAAAATACATTAGTTGTAAAATTAGGAACTGATAATGCAAAAATATATCATTATTCTTTAATCATTGGAGCTTTAATTTTTGCACTAATTTATGTGTTTTTAAACTACGAATCTGTATATCAATTTGTATTTTTAGTTGCTTTTATTCCGTTGATAAAAAATATAAAAACTGTAGCAGAAAATAAAATTCCAGCAGCTTTAGATAGTGAGTTAAAAAAAGTAGCGTTAAGTACATTTTTATTTGCTATTTTATTTAGCATTGGAAATACTATTTTTTAGATCTAAAACACTTAAAATTTATAAAATATTGTATTAAAATATGAAGACTGTAAAAGTAATTTTAACGATTATTGTTATTTTAACATTAGCTTTTTTTGCGACAGGTATTGTTGTAAAAGAAACTACATATCAAGCATCAGTTATCATAAATAAACCTATTGAAGTTGTTTTTACGGAATTTAACACTCCAGAAAACACCAAAAATTGGATTCCAGAAATTAAAAAATTCGAAGTGGTAAATGAAAATTTCGGAAAAACAGGAAGTGTTTATGATATTGTTGTAGAAAATCAAGATCAAGAAATTAAGATGACTCAAAAAGTGATGGCTTATGTGCCTAATGAAAAAGTTACCTTATTTTTTGATGCTGAAAATATGTTAAAAAAAGACGATTATACTTTTTTTGAAAATAATGGTATAACCACCATTAAACTGAACTCTGCTTGTAATAGTAAATCGTACATCATGTCTTGTATGTTGCCTTTTTTTGCTGATAAATTAGAAGCTCAAAGTCAGACGTA
The DNA here is from genome assembly GCF_000687935.1 of Polaribacter sp. Hel_I_88. NCBI lineage: Bacteria > Pseudomonadati > Bacteroidota > Flavobacteriia > Flavobacteriales > Flavobacteriaceae > Polaribacter > Polaribacter sp. Hel_I_88. The sequence goes on from NZ_JHZZ01000001.1 coordinate 3,149,032, forward strand.
TTTAGATAATTTTAAGGAGTATATTGAAAAGGAATAGTATTCAGTTTTCAGTTGCAGTTTGCAGTATTTAGGATAATTTAAAAAGTTTTTTAAATCTAAAGTTGCATTAAGAATAGTAAATCCAAAACTATGTTTTCTATGCCCCTATTTGTTAAAATTTTTATATTTTAAATTCAATAAAGCAAATTATATATTTTGATAAAAGCAACCTACAAAAAATACATTCTCAACTTCAAAAACCCAAGTGGAACTTCCAGAGGAATTTTAAGAACCAAAGAAACTTGGTTTATCATTTTAGAAGAAGATGGTAAAACAGGTATTGGAGAAACAGGACTTTTTAGAGGTTTAAGTATTGATGACGTTCCTAATTATGAAGAAAAACTAAGTTGGGTTTGTAAAAATATTAGTTTAGGTTTAGAAAACTTGTTATTAAAACTCATTGACTTTCCATCAATTCAGTTTGGATTAGAACAAGCATTTTTATCTTTAAAAAGTGATGACAAATTCGAACTTTTCCCATCAGAATTTACCAAAGGAAATAAAGCCATTAACATTAATGGTTTAATTTGGATGGGCGAAAAGCAGTTTATGAAAGATCAAATTAAAGAGAAACTAAAAACGGGTTTTTCTTGCATCAAAATGAAAATTGGTGCCATTGATTTTGAGGCTGAAATTGAGTTGTTAACATCCATTAGAAAAGAATTTACAGCAAACGAAATAGAATTAAGAGTAGATGCAAATGGTGCATTTAGTCCCAAAAATGCGTTAGAGAAATTAAAGCGTTTATCAGCTTTAGATATCCATTCTATAGAACAACCTATAAAACAAGGACAAATTCAAGAAATGGCTGCTTTATGTTCAAAAACACCTTTACCAATTGCTTTAGATGAAGAATTGATTGGTGTTTTTAAATCCGAAGAAAAACAAGAACTAATTGAAACTATTAAACCACAGTTTATCATTTTAAAACCAAGTTTGGTTGGTGGTTTTGCAGGTAGTAAGGAATGGATTAATTTTGCAACAAAGAATAACGCAGATTGGTGGATAACATCAGCTTTAGAAAGTAATATTGGCTTAAATGCAATTACGCAATTTACGTATACATTGCAAAATAAATTGCCTCAAGGTTTAGGAACAGGAGGATTATTTACCAATAATTTCGACAGTCCTTTAGAAGTTAAAAACGGAAAATTACACTATAATTCCAATAAAAATTGGAATTTTAATTTATAAAACATGAATTATATACAACAAGCCTATAAAGGGCAGTACAAATGGTATTACTGGTTAATTACTATTTTATTGGTGTTTTTTGGTTGGCAAATTTTAGGAGCAATTCCTTTATTATTTGTAGCATTTATGCATGCAGATGGTTTGGAATCTTTTGTGGCAGCTGGTGCAGATAATTTTATGAGTTTAGGGATTAACAAAAATTTATTTTTATTTTTAATGTTATTCACTTTTGTTGTTGGGCTTGTTTTTTTATTGATTGGTATTAAATTTATTCATAAAAGAAGTATTACCTCTTTAGTTACAAGCAGAAAAAAAATAGATTGGAAACGTTTTTTTACAGGTTTTTTAACTTGGGGAAGTTTAGCAGTTGCCTTTTCATTTATTGGTATTTATTTAGAACCAGAAATTTATACATTTAATTTTAATGCAAAACCATTCTTTATATTAGTCGCAATTTCCATTTTAATTTTGCCTTTGCAAACCAGTTTAGAAGAACTTTTATTCAGAGGTTATTTTATGCAAGGAATTGGTATTTTAGCCAAAAATAGATGGTTGCCACTTTTAATAACTTCCATAAGTTTCGGTTTGTTGCATGGTGCAAATCCAGAAGTTCAAAAACTGGGTTCTGTAATGATGGTTTTTTATATTGGCACAGGTTTTTTCTACGGAATTTCAACTTTAATGGATGAAGGCACAGAATTAGCTTTGGGTTTACATGCAGCCAATAATATGTTTGCTGCGTTTTTAGTGACTACAGATTGGATGGTTTTTCAAACGGATGCTTTGTATATTGATACTTCAGAACCTTCTGTTAGTTTCGAAATGTTTTTTCCAGTAGTTATTTTATATCCTTTGCTTTTGTTCTTTTTTTCCAAGAAATACAAATGGACAAATTGGAAAGAAAAATTGACAGGAAAAATAGAAAAACCAGTTAATTTAGAAGAAAACTATAGAATTTTAGAAGAACTTGGTACAAAATAAATTTCATAAAAACTTTACATTAAACAACCATTCATTTACTTCTGTTGATGAATTGTTAGCGTTTACAAAAGGTTTTTCTGATGAAATTCATCAATTTTTAGAAAGTTGGTTTTCTAAAGATGATTATATTATTGTGCAAACTTCTGGCTCAACAGGAGCACCAAAACCAATATCACTTAAAAAAGAATTTGTTATAAATTCGGCAAAAGCAACAGGTTTGTATTTCGATTTACAGGCAAATACAACAGCATTATTATGTTTGCCAATTGCCTATATTGCAGGCAAATTAATGTTGATAAGAGCCTTAACTTTAGGTTGGCATTTAGATGTTGTTGAACCCAATTCAAATCCATTAGTAACTATTGATAAAACATTCGATTTTTCTGCAATGGTGCCTTTGCAAGTAGAAAATTCGCTTTCAAAACTTAATTTAATAAAAAAAATAATTGTTGGTGGAGGAGTAGTTTCTAACTCATTGCAAGAAAAATTACAAGAAATTTCTACGGATGTTTTTGCAACCTATGGAATGACAGAAACCATAACGCATATTGCAGTTAAAAAACTTAATAATTTTATAGCGATAAAAGAGAAACCTTCTATAAACAATGAGATTGCCTCACTTAAAAAAGTTCTCAAAGACGAATTCTATACTATTTTACCAAACGTAACAATTTATAAAGATGAACGAAACTGTTTGGTAATTGCTGCTCCAAAAGTTTCTGATGAAATTATTTTTACAAATGATGTTGTCAACTTAATTTCAGATACACAATTTGAATGGTTAGGACGATTTGACAACGTTATAAATTCTGGTGGCATTAAATTGCATCCAGAAAAAATAGAAGAAAAATTAGCTAAAATCATTACAAATCGTTTTTTTGTTGCTGGTATTCCTAATGAAAAAATAGGCGAAAAATTGGTTTTAATTGTTGAAGGAAATCAACAGGAAATAAATCTTGAAACTGCACAACTTTCTAAATTTGAGATTCCTAAAGAAATTTACTTTGTAAATGAATTTGTTGAAACGAAAACAGCAAAAATCCAAAGAAAAAAAACGTTGGCAAAAATCTTACCTAAATAAAAAAGCAAGTTCACTGCTATAAAAGGAGTGTTTACTCATTATTAGTTTTTTAAAATTGATATAAGAAGTAGTTTTATAATAACTTTAAAACGAATGTTATGTATAAAAAATTATTTTTTCTATTGATAATTTTAGGGATTTCAATAGTACAAGCTCAAGAAAAAACAATTACAGGAATTGTTTACGAAACTTTTGGTCCTTTACCAGGAGTTAGTGTTTTAGTAAAAGGAACCACAAATGGAGTGCAAACCGATTTTGATGGTAAATACTCAATTAAAGCATCAATAGGAGATACTTTAGTTTACACTTATTTAGGTTTTAAAACAGCTTATAAAACTGTTGGAAAATCTTCTATTATCAATGTTACTTTACTTGAAGATGCACAAACTTTAGATGAAATTGTAATTGTAGGTTATGGAACATCAACAAAAAATTACACAACTAGTTCAGCAGTTTCATCAGTAAAAGCAAGTCAAAAAAACAAAAGAAATTATAACATTAGCCAATCTTTGAGTGGTAAAGTTTCTGGAGTTCAAATTACGAATCAACCATATATAAGTTCAGCTATAAGAATTAGAGGAAACTCATCAATTTCAAATAATAATGAACCTTTATATGTTGTAGATGGTGTACCTATCAACAATAATTATAATTCAATTATTAAAGATTTAGATAAAAATTCCATAGAAAAAATAAATGTTCTTAAAGATGATAAAGCAACTAGTTTATATGGAAATCGAGCTTCAAATGGTTGCATTATCATCACTACAAAAAAAGGAAATTATAGTTTAGAAAATGATGAATCTTATGCCCAAATTAACGAGAATAAATTTAAACGAGTACAACTTTCTCCTTTATCTACTTTTTCAATAGACGTTGATAAAGCCTCTTATAGCAATGTAAGAAGAATGATAAATAATGGCGAAAAAGTTCCATTTAATGCTGTTAAAATCGAGGAAATGATCAATTATTTTGATTATCAATATCCACAGCCTAAAGGTGAACATCCTTTTTCAATTAATACAGAATTTGTAGAAACACCTTGGAATACAACTACAAAATTGGTTAAAATTGGTTTGCAGGGTAAAACTTTTGAGCAGGAAGATTTGCCAGCATCCAACCTTACTTTTTTAATTGATGTTTCTGGATCTATGGGTGCTCAAAATAAATTACCTTTATTAAAATCGGCTTTTAAACTTTTGGTAAATCAGCTAAGAAAAGAAGATAAAGTTGCCATTGTTGTTTATGCAGGAGCTGCTGGAGTTGTTTTAAAACCAACTTCTGGAAATCAAAAAGAAAAGATATTAAATGCTTTAAATAATTTAGAATCTGGAGGATCTACAGCTGGTGGAAAAGGAATAAAATTAGCCTATAAATTGGCAGAGAAAAACTTTAAAAAGAATGGCAATAATAGAGTAATTCTTGCAACAGATGGCGATTTTAATGTGGGGGCTTCAAGTGATGAAAGAATGGAAAAACTAATTGCTAAAAAAAGAGAAACTGGTGTTTTTCTGTCGGTTTTAGGTTTTGGTTATGGCAATTATAAAGATTCTAAATTAGAAATTTTAGCCGATAAAGGAAATGGAAATCATGCTTATATTGATACAATGCAAGAAGCTCAAAAAGTTTTTGGACAAGAATTTGGAGGTACTTTACACACGATTGCTAAAGATGTAAAAATTCAAGTTGAGTTTAATCCTAATAAAGTAAAAGGATATAGATTAATTGGTTATGAAAACAGATTATTAAATGATGAAGATTTTATAGATGATTCAATTGATGCAGGAGAATTAGGTGCAGGTCATAAAGTAACAGCTTTATACGAAATAATTTTAGCTGGAACAGAAAATGAATTTTTGAAAGTAGTTCCTGATTTAAAATACACTGGGAATAATTCAAAATTATCAACAAATAATAATGAATTATTTACAGTAAAATTTAGATATAAAAAACCATCAGAAGATAAAAGTTTTGAAATGATTCATATTCAGAATGATGAAATTACAAATGCTTCTGAAGATATGAAATTTGCTACAGCAGTTGCTTTGTTTGGGTTGAAATTAAGAAAATCTCAATATATAAATAAAATTGAAAATTCGACAATTATTGAATTGGCAAAAAATGGAAAAGGAGAAGATGTAAATGGTTACAGAGCAGAATTTATAAGATTGGTAAAAAGTATTTAATTATTAAAAAGGATTGTAATTCAGTTCTTTTTTTACTCAAAAATCATTTCCAAGGTTAAATCATCTAAATAACCATCAGCTAAAAGATTGTTTTTTTGCTCAAAATCTTTAATCGCGTTTAAAGTTTCAAACCTGTAAACACCATCAACAGTAATACTATCACCTTTTCGATTCAGTTCTTTTTGAACTTCAAAAATAATCGCATTTTTTTCGCCATTATAAAGTTTCACGTTCGAATTGAAAAGGTTTTTAATTTTACTGTATTTTAATTTTCTTTTGTAAGTTTTTAAATCAATCCCTTGATTTTCAAGAAATTTTACTTCGCTATTATCAAGGCCTTTTTCTTTTAGTTTGGTAGAGTTTTCAAGAATAGCTTCATAATAATGAACCTTAGCAAGTTTTTTAGCGTAGTTTTCTAAAGCAACTTTAGTTTCAATATCGTCTTCTTCTGGAACTCTCACATCAATTTCATTGGCAGACCATTGCAACATTATATAACTATCTAAAGCCTCAACAGCTTCATAATAATTCATTAAAAGTTCTTGATTGTGATAAGAAACATCAATGTTTTTATCAGTTTGATACTTAATTTCTGTAGAATTATACCTTTTGTATTGCATATATTTTCCATAACCAATACCCAAAGCAATAATTACCAGTAAAAAAATGATGATTTGTTTCATATTATTGGGGAGTTAGATTGATGTCAATTTTTTTAACAAATGTATAAAATCTTTTAGAAAATAAAGATAATATGAAATTTAAGGCAAAGTAATATAATTTCTTGCATATTTGTACTTTAGGAGCAAAATAAACAAAAAAATTAATCTATGAATAATAGCAAACAATATAAAATCGGGCGTTTTTTACGAATATGGATGTCGTTATTTTAGATTTAAAACTCTATAAAATAGTAAAAGCGTCTAAAATTCATTTTTTAGACGCTTTTTATTGAAATATTAACATCAATTATGATATCAATTTTAAAAATGATTTCAAAAGACAAGAAGAATAATAATATCTTTGCAAACAAAAGCGAAGTCTTTTTAAAGAAAACAGAGAACAAGAATGGGATCAGACATTAACAATTATTTATTTAAAGCGTTAGAAAATTATCCTTACGATTTAGATGAAGTCATGGAAGCATTAAATTATGCGTTATCTTATGACGAAAAAAATACAATGGCATTAACTTTAATGGGAAGAATGTATGCCGAAAAATTGTATAAATATGAAGAGGCAATTAAATTTTTTAAAGATGCATTAGCTGAAAATATTTATGCTTTTGAAGCGTATGTGCCATATATCAATACACTTTTATGGAATGAAGACTATAAAGAAGTAGAAGAGTTTATCGATTTCGCATTAACTATAAAAGGTTCTGACAAAGCTGTTTTGTATTTAAAAAAAGCTGTTTTATTTGATCAATTAAAGGACTATAAAAAAGCGTTAGCATTTCTAAAATTGGCAAAACAACATACATATAATGCTGAATTTATGGAAAGCGTAAAAGAAGAAAAAGATAGAATTAAAGGTAAAATGCCTAAGAAAAAGAAAGTTGAAGCAATAAAAAAAGATAAAAAACAAAAGAAAAAGAAGAAGTAAAATTTGTTTTAATATGAATTTTATAATTTAATGAAGTTTTTTAATAAAATCTATTCCCAAAAAACGCTTAATAATTTGGGTGATTAGTGAAATTCGTGTCTTTTTTTATCAAATTTATAAATCAATTACAATAGGAATGTGCGCACTTTGATACTTTTCATTTAATAAAGAAGCGTTAATAAAAAGCGTTTTATTAATAGTAGTTGTGCCATAACCTTCATGAATATGACCAAAAACATGCAATTTTGGTTGAATTGCAAAAACCTTCTTTTTTAGTTCTTTACAGCCAGAATATGTTCCTTTTGTTGTTAAATCTAAAATTTTGTATGGTGGTCCATGTGTGATTAAAATATCTGTATCTGTAGGTATTAAATCCCAATGTTTTTTTATTTCAGCACCTCTTTCTCTATTAAAAGCCCAATCAAAAAAAGTAGGCTGAATGGGAGATCCCCAAAATTTTAAACCATTTATTTCGCAACCAGAATCGTTTAAATAAATAAGATTTTCGAACTCAGGTTTCTCTTTATTTTTAGCTGCATCTTCAAAATAAAAATCGTGATTCCCAGCAATAAAAATTTTGTGTTTGTGAGGATGTGATTGAAACCATTTTATAAAAACATCAATTTCTGCTTTTGTGCCTCTAGAAGAAACATCGCCAGCGTGAATTAATATATCGCCTTCAGGAATCCTAAAGTTGTGATTGGTATGTGTATCAGAAATTAAAACAATTTTCATAAGCAGATGGCAAAGTTAACCTTATTTATTGATAATTTGAAGTTGCCTTCTGGAGTTTTGCAAAAATTAGATTTCTAAATTTCTCTGGTTTTAAAATTTCAATAAGTTCGCCAAAACCTAAAATTTTACGTTCAAGTTCAAAATTTATTTGAACAAAAATATTAAATATTACACCATCTTCTGTATGTTTTATGACTCTTTGAGATTTATGAAATGGTTTCGTAATTACATAAGGTGCATTCTTTTTTTCTATCCAAAATTGTATTCTTTGAGGTCTAGTATTAGAAACTGTTGCACCAATTACATCTTTATAATAAGTATCTCCATCAACATTTTCATCTTTATACTCAATATTATTTTCTTTGGATATTGCAATAATTCTATCTAAAGCTAATGTGTAAAATCTTTTTTTATTTAAACACAACACAAACCACCGATTATTAAATTCCTTTAATAACTGTGGATGCACAATCATATCACTTGGTTTATGTGCTTTAAAAGATTGATAATTTATAACAATTACTTTTTTCTGTTGAATTGCTTGATAAATAGGATCTATAAATTCCAAACCTTTTAATTGTTCATTTTTATCTAAATGAATAATTGATTTTTTGTTTTTTTGTGATGAATATACAGAATCTTCCAACCGTTGTAAAACGCCATTCATCTCTTTAAATAAAGAGAAATCTTTAAACTGACGCAATAATTGTATGGCTTCATTCATCACTTTTACATCATTGTCTGTTACAGGAATATTTGTGATGCTAAAATTGGGTTCACTATATTTATAAAACCGTTTTTCGTAAACTTCGATAGGTGCATTGTAACCCAATTTATCACTTCGCATTAATTGAATATCTAACTGAATAGTTCGTTTACTAACATTTATGTCTTTGCCTTCATATTCATACAAAGCATCAGAGCAGGCTTCAATTAAATCATCTAAAGTCCATTTTTTGAAGTTGTTGCGTAAACAATAATCAATGGTTTTGTATCTGATAAGTGCGTTTTTGTTGGATGCCATTTTATTGTGTTTATGCTGATAAATTAGACGCAAAGTTCGCAAAGTTTTACGCAAAAGTTCGAAAATTATAACGAGTTGTCAGTTCGAGTGAAATTTCTTTTTCAGAAATTTTGTATCGAGAACAGGTTTAAATATCAAAGTTATCAATAAAAATAATAAACTTTTTAATTGAGATGATTACATCCAGTTTTGTACACACAGTTTTATCATTTCTCTTCCGAAATTTCGGAAGAGAAATCTCATAAAGTAGCTCACTCAAAATTTAGCACGATTATGTGATTTCTCCTAAAAAGTCCTTTAGATTAGCAAAGTATAATTATTGCATTTAATTCATATATTTAGAACACTAAAGAATTGTTACTTTTTTAATGAAAAAGAATGGAGTGAACTTGTCAAAAGTCCAGATTAATAAGATCTATACTTCGTATTAGTCTCCATTCTTTTATTACCGATTACAAAGGACCAAATAGAATTTCAGCTTCGCCCTTTTAAAGGTTTTAGTCAACGTAATCATCTTTTACTAACACAAAACAAAATTATGAAAATTAAACAAACTATTGGTATTGACATTAGCAAATTAACTTTTGATGTCCGTATTCACAGTAACCAGTGTTATCAATCATTTGAAAACAACTCAAAAGGATTTAAAGCACTTGTAAAATGGGTCGAAAAAAACAACCCAATTTCTAAAGAGCAAACTTTATTTGTTTTAGAACATACAGGTATTTATTCTGAAGAAATCTCATTATTTTTTGATATAAATAACTTTTATTTTGCACTAATTCCAGGTTTAGAAATAAAGAAATCCCTTGGTATTTCTAGAGGAAAAGATGATAAAGTAGATGCCACAAAAATAGCACTTTATGGGTATCGATTAAGAGATGAAATTAAACCTTATAAACTTCCATCAAAAAATATTCATCAACTAAAACGCTTATTAACATTAAGAGAAAGGCTAGTAAAACAAAATGCTGGTTATAAAGCAACACTTAAAGAACAAAAAAGAATTTATACTAGAAAAGAGAATCAACTTCTTATAGAAACCCAAGAGAAAATGATAAAATATTTTACCAAACAAATTAAGAATATTGAGGCTGAAATGAACGTAATAATTAAGGCTAATGAACAACTTAAAAAACAATATAAACTAATTGTGAGTATCAAAGGAGTGGGTAGTCAGACAGCTTTATTTATGATTGTAACAACAAACGGATTTACAAAGTTTGCTTCTTGGAGAAAGTTTGCTTCTTATTGTGGAATTGCACCTTTCCCTAATACCTCTGGAACAAGTATTAGAGGAAGAACTAAAGTGAGTAATCTTGCTAACAAAAAAATAAAAAGCCTCTTTGATATGTGTGCAAAATCAGCAATACAAAATAACCCAGAAATGAAAATATTTTACCATAGAAGACTCGAACAAGGAAAAAATAAAATGAGCACAATTAACATCATAAGAAATAAACTATTATCACGAATTTTTGCTACTATAAAAAGACAAACTCCTTATGTAGATGTATTAAAATATGCTGCGTAAATAAATCAAAATATATTTGGTAAAGTCATAGAATACGAAATGACAAATTGTATGTTTAAAATTTAGTTAGACGTTTACAATGTCAGTTCGAGTGAAATTTCTTTTTCAGAAATTTTGTATCGAGAACAGCTTTAAACCTAAAAAATTTTCAATAAAAATAACATTTAATTTTAACTGCGCAAATAGATTGCGTAATTAAGTTAGATTTTTGTATCAGATTTATAAGAATAGCGAATTCTTATAGAGTAATCGCTCCACAAAACAAGGAGTTTGTGGAGCAACCCAAATAAAATCGATACATTTATAACAATAAATATGGAACATAAAATGAACATCACAGGAAAAGAGATTATTGAATTAGGTTTTAAATCTGCAAAATGGTTTCCGGAAGCGATTGAATTTATCAATACAAATCAATTATCAAAAGAGGAAATGATAAACTATTTAGCCCAATTTAAAGTTGAGCAAATTGACTTGTTGACAAATCCTGCTGATTTTAAAATCAATATAAAAGCTAAAAATGAGTTGGAAGATATTAATGTGAATTCGGTTGTAAAATCGATGGAAGTTTTAATGAAAACACCAACTATTGTAAATGGCGCAATTATGCCAGATGCTTGTCCTACAGGTTCTTCAGGTACAATTCCTGTTGGTGGAATTGTAGTTGCAAAAAACGCCATTCATCCAGGCATGCACTCTGCAGATATTTGTTGTTCTGTGATGCTAACCGATTTTGGAAAAGCAGATCCTAAACAAGTTTTAGATGCTGCACATTCCATTACACATTTTGGTCCTGGAGGTAGAGATAGAAATACACAGTTTCGTTTTCCTATGGATTTATTGGCGGAAATTGAAGCGAGTCCGTTTTTGAACAATCAAAAATGTATTTCTGCTGCCAGAAGTCACTTAGGAACGCAAGGAGATGGAAACCACTTTTTGTTTGTGGGCACATCTAAAAATACAGGAAATACGATGTTAATTACTCATCATGGTTCTAGAGGTTTTGGTGCGAATTTATATTCAAGTGGAATGAAAGTTGCCGAGAAATTTAGAAAGGAAATTTCACCAGAAACCTTAAAACAAAATGCGTGGATTCCTTTTGAAACTGAAGAAGGAAAAAACTATTGGGAAGCGTTGCAAATTATTAGAAAATGGACAAAGTTAAACCACGAAGTTTTGCACGATGCAACTTTGCATACAATAGGAATGCAACCAGAAAATAGATTTTGGAACGAACATAATTTCGTTTTTAAAGATGGTGATTTATTTTACCACGCAAAAGGTGCAACTCCTTTAGATGCCAAGTTTATGCCAGATATTACTGGTCCAAGATTAATTCCGTTAAATATGGCTGAACCAGTTTTAATTGTGGAAGGAAAAACTACTGAAAATAATTTAGGTTTTGCGCCTCATGGAGCAGGAAGAAATGTGAGTAGAACGCAACATAGGAAAAGCAAAACAGGCACAGTAAAAGATATTTTTAGAGAAGAAACCAAAGGTTTAGATATCCGTTTTTTCTCCAAAGAAATTGATATTACAGAATTGCCTTCTGCTTACAAAAATGCAGCAACAGTAAGAAACCAAATGGACGAATTTGGTTTAGGTGAAGTTATTGATGAAGTAATCCCTTATGGTTGTATTATGGCTGGAGATTGGCAAAAAAATGCCCCTTGGAAAAATAAGAGGAGACAGGATAAAAGGAATAGGAATAATGGAAGAAATTAAAGAAAAAGCGATTGAACTTTTGTTAGATATCATCTCAAAAGAAGATTTTGAGATGATACTTTATGAAAAAGTAAAAACCGAAGATTTGGTTAAAAATAAACTGCTTTTTGATTTGGTAAGTATTAATTATAGAGATGAAAATTATCAAAATAAACTATTTGATATTTTAAAAGATTTTTTGTCGAAAGAAAGTTTAATTATATATAAAGTGAATATTTATTGTTCTAAAATAATTAATGCCGAAACTAACAAAGATATTTATGATTGGTTTGAAAAAATTCTAGATTTATTTTGTGTTGCTATTGATGAATATAACTTGATGTGGGATTTTCTTCTTCTATCTGATAGATTAGGTTTTCTATATATGAAATATGAAAAAGAGGAAATTATTTTAAAGGATGTAAAACATTTGTCTTTAGAATTAATCAAGAACTTTAAAGTTGCCTCATCAATAAAAGAAAAACACAACATATTAAATGATGGATTTAATTTAAAATATAAGTCAGCAATTAAATGGTACGAATTCTGGAAATAAAAAAATGAAATGGAAATAAATAACAAACTAAAAGTAATAGAAAAAAGCAAAAATGTAAACATCCTTTTTGCTTGCGAATCTGGAAGTAGAGCTTGGGGTTTTGCTTCACCAGATTCAGATTTTGATGTACGTTTTATATACACAAAACCATTAGAATGGTATTTGTCAGTATTAGAAAAAAAAGATTCCATAGATATTATGGATGGAGATTTTGATGCTGTTGGTTGGGAAATCAAAAAACAATTAAAGTTGATGATGAAATCGAACATCCCAGCTTTAGAACATTTGTTTTCGCCAATAATTTATAAAGGTAATGATGTTTTGGTTGATGAAATGAGAGCAATTGGTTTGGAATGTTTTTCGCCCATAAAATCGATGTTTCATTATTTGAGTATGAGCAAAAAGTATGAAGCTAAATTACATAAAGAAGAGGTTAAGTTAAAAGATTTATTTTATGCTTTAAGAACTGCTTTTGCAGGAAAATGGATTTTAGAAAACAATTCTTTACCTCCAGTAATTTTTGAAAAAATGTTGCATTTAGTTGATGAAAATTCAGAAAATGAAATTAGAAACTTAATGAAAATTAAAAGTGAAAATGGAGAAAGCTATTTGCATCCAAAGAATGAAAAAGTTGTAAATTTAGTTTCAGAAATTATTGCTAAAAATTGTAAATATGCAAAAACTTTACCATCAGGAAAACCAAATAAAGATAAAATTAATAGTTTTCTATATAAAATATTAACAAATGAAAACAATATCAGCACTTAAAAAATCAGGAAGCATAATATTTGAATGTATAAGTGGTAGCAAGGCTTATGGTCTTGCTACGCCTAATTCTGATACAGATATTAGAGGCGTTTTTATATTACCAAAAGAACAATTTTATTCGTTAGATTATGTTGGTCAAATTAATAACGAAACAAATGATGAGGCTTATTATGAATTGCGAAAATTTATAGAATTATGTGCTAAAAACAATCCCAATATTTTAGAAATGCTTAATGTGCCTGATGAATGTGTTTTGTATAAACATCCATTATTTGATGAAATAAAGGAAGAAATTTTCTTATCGAAATTATGCAAAGATACTTTCGCAAACTATGCGTTTACGCAAATTAAAAAAGCACGAGGATTAAACAAGAAAATAACAAATCCTGTTGAAAAAAAAAGAAAATCTGTTGATGATTTTTGTTTTATTAGAACTGGTAAAAAATCGATAAAATTAGTTGACTTTTTATCAGAAAATAATTTAAAAAGTGCCTTTTGTGGTTTAGTTAAGATACCTCATATAAAAGATTGTTTTAATCTGTTTTATAGCGAAACTGAAAACTATCAAGGTGTTTCTAGAGAAAATGCCAATGAAGTATGTTTAAGTTCGGTTGATAAAACTGAGCAGGCTATTGCAATGCTCTATTTTAATAAGGATGGTTATTCAACATATTGTAAAAAGTACAAAGAGTATTGGTCTTGGGTAGAGAAAAGAAATAGGGAACGTTATAAAAGTAATATTTCTCATGATAAAAATTACGATGCTAAAAATATGATGCACACTTTTAGACTGCTAAATATGGCAAAGGAAATAGGAGAGGAGAGTATAATTAATGTAAAAAGAAAAGACAGAGATTTTTTATTGTTAATTAAAAATGCTGAATTTGAATATGAAGATTTAGTTGAAAAAGCTGAAATTATTAAAAATCAATTAGATGTTATTTACGCATTATCTAATCTTCAAGAAAAGCCAGATTTAAGAGTCGTAAATGAGTTGTTAGTTTCTTTGAGAAGTAAGTTTTACTCATTTTAAAATGATATATAAAAACTTATTTCATCAACACAAAAACATTGCAAAAGAGTTAAAAAATTATTCAAAAAAGATAATTTTGTGATTAGAGTATAAATATCTTTACATTTCTAAAATCAACTAATTGTCTGTTAAAAAAACAAAGAAAAGAAAGTATCGTTTTGTAAGAAGATTACTTCGTGTTTTATTAGGAGTTGCTATTTTCTTTTTTCTAATATACTTATTTATCAGAAGTCCTTGGGGACAAAATATCATTGTAGACAAAGCAACCAACTACGTTGCTAACAAAACCAATACAACTGTAGAAATTGATAAAGCTTTTATAACTTTCGATGGAAATTTAAAAGTTGAAGGGTTATTTTTGAATGATAAAAAAGGCGATACACTTATATATTCCAAATCTTTAGAAGCCAATTTACCACTTTGGGGTTTGATAAATGGAACTGCTTTAGGGGTAGATGATGTAAAATGGAATGGGTTAAAAGCCAATATTATTAGAAAAGATACTATTTCTGGTTATAATTTTCAGTTTTTAATAGATGCTTTTGCAACAAACGCTTCAAATACAGTTACAAAAGATACCACAACAACTTCATCAACTTCGCCAGAAATTGTTATTGGAAGTTTACATTTATCTGCAATAGATGTTGTTTACCTTGATATTCCTTTAGGAATTGACAGCAGCTTTAAAGTTGGCGAATTGCAAACAAGCATGGAAACTTTAGATCTTGAAAATATGATTTTTAGTTTGAATGATATATTTTTATCCAACTCAAACATTAAATATATTCAAACTCCAGTTTTAATTGCATCAACTGAAGAAGCTCCTTTACCAAAATTATCCGCAGAAAATATTGATATAAAAAATACACAGGTTTATTACAAGGCAGAAGAAAATAATTTGTTGGCAGATTTAAACCTTGTAGATGTTGAGGTAGAAAATCCGAACTTCAATTTACAAGAATCTATTTTTAAGATTGATAAAATTGCGCTAAGAGATTCTAAAACGCTTGTTGAAATGCAAACTGCAAGAAATTCTAATCCAGAAACTAACAAATCAGAATTTATTTGGCCATTAATTACGTTAGATGTTGGCGAAATTGATATTGAGAATAATTCGATTAATTACATAGTAAACAACACTAAAATAAATAAAAATGCTTTTGATGCTAATGCAATTTCTTTGCAAGATGTAAATTTAAAAGCATCCACAATTTTTTATAAAGACAAAAATGCAAGGTTGTTAATTGATACTTTTAATTTTAACGAAACCTCTGGCATCAACCTAAAAAAATTGAATTTAAATGTTGAACTAACAGATAAAAGTTTAGATGTTACGAATTTAGATGTTGAATTTAACAACAATAAATTAAAAGCAAACGCGAGTGTAAATTACAGTTCATTATCGCAATTTATTGCTTCACCAGAAACAGCAAATTTAAAAGTCTCTTTATCGTCATTTAATATATTTTTAAAAGAATTACTTAAGATAGAACCTTCTTTAAGAAACAATAAAATTATAAACGATGTAAGTAAAAAACCATTTACAGGAAATTTTTATGCAGATGGAACTTTCGCAAACATAGAAATTTTTAACAGTAAAGTTTTATGGGGGAAATCCACTCAAGTTTATGTAAATGGAATTCTTGAAAACGTTACAAATCCTGATAAAATTGCTTTCAATATTCCTGATTTTAAAGCAGAAACTATTAAAAAAGATTTGTTGGTATTTGTAAATGAAGAAGATTTAGGAATTCAAATTCCAGAAAAAGTATCTTTAACAGGTCAAATTAATGGAGGGTTAAAAGATATTGCTACCAAGCTAAACTTAACATCATCTCAAGGAGTTATTGCATTAAATGGTACTTTCAAAAACACAAAAACAATTGCTTTTGATGCTGCTATTAATGTAGAAAATTACAAATTAAATAAACTTCTAAAAAATAATCAATTAGGAGAAATCTCTATCAATGTAAATGCAAAAGGAAGTGGAAAATCATTGAACGACTTAGATGCTACTTTAAATGCAACTGTTTCTGATTTTAAATTCAAAAATTATACAATAAAAGATTTAAATTTAGAAGGAAACTTTAAAGACGGTAATGGAAAATTAGCATCAAAGTATAAAGATGAGAATTTAAACATCACTTTAGACGCTTTGGTAAATTTAGATACTGTAAATACAAAAGCTTCTGCAACTATTAATTTAATTGGTGCAGATTTACAAGGTTTGGGAATTATGCAACGTAATGTAAAAACGGGTATGGATATTTCCTTAGAATTTAATGGAAATTTAGACAATTACAAAGTAGATGCAGACGTAACTAATGGAGCAGTTGTGTACGATAATAGAACCTATTTATTAGGTGCTATAATTGCAAATGGTTTTGTTGATAAGGACACTACATCAATTACTATAAAAAATAAATTAATTGATTTGGACTTGCAATCTAACACAGATCCTGCTTCTTTTAGTAAAGCTATACAACAACATATAGCAAGTTATTTTTATAGAGATGTTGTTACAAAAGATACACTTACAAATCCTGTAGATCTAAAATTAAAGAGTAAAATTACCCAAACTTCATTATTGAGTGATGTGTTTCTAGTAAACTTAAAAGATATTGATACCATTGATATTTCTTTAGATTTTAACGAAGCTAAAAGAAAATTAGACGCAAAAATTACAGCTCCACACATAAATTATAGTGGCAACGAATTAGATAGTTTGGCTTTTACAATGAATACAGATCAGGATAATTTCAACTTTAAAATTGGTTTTAAAGACATTATTGCAAACCCTCTAAATATTCCAAGAACCATAATTACAGGAAACCAAACAAATAATGAATTGTCATTAAATTTTGCAGGTTTTCACAAAGGCGAAACTTTAATGAACGTAAATACTAAAATTAAAGGAAATAGAGATCGTTTACGTTTTACGGTTAATCCAGATAGTTTAATTCTGAACAGAAATAAATGGAATATTCCAACTGATAATGAAATTGTTTTTACTGAAGATAATAATCTATCATTTTCAAATTTTAAAATTGATAGACAAAATCAATCGATAGAAATTACAGATAAATTACCTAATGTTACTAAGAATCACATAGCAATAACCTATAATAATTTTAAAATTAGCGAGGTTTTTAATTACTTAAATCCTACTAAAAATTTAGCAACAGGAGTTTTAAATGGAGATTTTGTATTGGAAGATCCTTTTAACGATACAGGAATTATTGCAAATTTAAGTGTAAGTAAATTTAAAGTTTTAAAAACAGATTTAGGTACTTTAACCATGGATGCAAAATCCTTAGGAAATAATAATTATGATTTTAGCGCGAAGTTAAAAGAAGGAGATATCGATTTAAATGTAACAGGAGATTATTTTGTAGAAAATACAGATGCTAATCTAAATTTAAATTTGGCAATTAATGAATTTAAGATGCAGGCATTAAACTCACTTTCTTTAGGAGAAATTAAAGAAACTAGTGGTAGTTTTTCTGGTGATTTTAATGTGAAAGGAACAACTTCTAATCCTAAATATAATGGCGAATTAAATTTTAAAGATGCTGTTTTTAATATCACAAAATTAAATACAAAATTCACTTTACAAAACGAAAAATTAAGTGTAGATAATGCTGGTTTTTCTATGAATAATTTTACGGTTTTAGATGCTAAAAAGAATGCTTTAGTGCTGTCTGGATCCATAGGAACAGAAAGTTTTTTAAATCCAACTTTTAAATTAGATTTAAAAGCCAATAATTTTAGAGTATTAAATGCTACTAAAGAAGATAACCCAACATTGTTTGGTTTGGCAACTTTAAATGCAAAAGCAAAACTTACTGGAGATTTACAAATTCCAAAATTAAATGCAACTGTTACAGTTGGTGCAGATACAAATTTAACCTATGTTTTACCAGCAACCTATGCTAACATAGAAAACAGAGATGAAGTTGTTGCTTTTGTTAATCGTGAAAATCCAGATGCAATTTTAACACAAACTGAAGAAAAAACTGCCATTATTAGTGGTTTTGATATTAAGACCACATTAAAGATTGATAAAAAAGCAGCTGTAACAGTTGTTTTAAATGAAGATACAGGTGATAATTTTAAAATTTCTGGCTCAGGAGATTTTATTTTTACAATGTTGCCTAATGGCAGATTAACGCTAACAGGAGGTTATGAAGTTGCAAGTGGGCATTATGAGTTAAACCTTTATAATTTAGTAAATAGAAAGTTTAATTTAGTGCCTGGAAGTAGAATTTCTTGGTCTGGAGATCCTTTTGATGCCGATTTAAATGTTACTGCAAGTTATAAAATAGAAACATCTGCTTCACCATTAATGGCTAGTCAAATTTCTAACGAAGATCCATCTGTAAAAAATAGATTTAAACAAGTTTTACCATTTAATGTGTATTTAAATATTGATGGTGAATTGTTGCAACCCAAAATTTCTTTTGCCTTAAATATGCCAGAAGAAGAGCAAGGAGCAATTGGTGGGCAAGTTTATGGTAGAGTACAACAAGTAAATCAACAAGAAGAAGAACTAAATAAACAGGTTTTTTCTTTATTGGTTTTAAATAGATTTTATCCAAATTCAGGAAGTGATGGTAGTTCAGGTGGTTTTGCAACCATTGCAAGAGACAATTTAAATGATGCAGTTTCTGGACAATTAAATGCTTTTTCTGACAATCTTTTAGGTGGTTCTGGAATCGAATTAGATTTCGATTTAAATAGTTATACTGATTATCAAGGAGCAAGTGCAACAGATAGAACTCAATTGGGTGTAACAGCACAAAAAAAGCTGTTTAACGAACGCTTAACTGTAAGAGTTGGTAGTGATGTAGATTTGCAAGGAACCAGTTCTACAGGAGAAACATCACCTTTAATTGGTAATGTAAGTATTGAGTATAAACTATCTGAAGATGGCAGATATCGTATAAAAGGTTTTAGAAAAAGTGAGTTCGAAAATGTAATTGATGGGCAAACTATTGTAAGCGGAATTGCATTAATTTTTACACAAGAGTTTAATGAGTTTAATGAACTATGGGATGCTATTTTTAGGGCGAAAGAAGATGAAGAGGAAATTCAAAAAGCAAAAGAAGCTGCAGAAGCAAAATTAAAAGAGAAACAAGCAGCAACTAACAAGAGCATTCAAAAGAAAAAGAATTAATTTTAATGAAAAACATACAAACTAAAATAGGTTTATTTTTTTTAGCAATACTGTTATACTCTTGTAGTATTAACAAATTTATTCCTGAAGGAAAACGAATATATACAGGTGCAACAATTGAAATTGATTCAGATTCAACTGTTCAAAAAGTAAATAGATTAAAAGAAAATTTATTGTCTGTGGAATCACCTAAACCCAATACAAAGTTATTAGGGATGCATTTGGGTTTGTATTATTACTATAAAAACGAACAAGAAAACACTAATTTTATTAATAGATGGTTATATAAAAGATTAGGTCAAGAACCTGTTTATCAGTCTGATGTGGAGTTATTAAATGTAGAAGATATTTTAAGAAATAGATTAGAGAATAATGGTTTTTTTTATAGTACTGTAGTTTCTTCTTTTAATGAAAAAGAAAAAAGAGCTTCTGCAACTTATAATTTGCAAATACCAAAACCTTATAAAATGGCAAATTATAAGATTGATAGTATGATTTCTCCAATTTACGAGGACATTAAAAAAGCAACTAAAACATCTCCATTTCAAAAAGATATGCGTTTCGATTTAAACAACTTAAAATTAGAACGCCAACGTTTAGATTCAGAATTAAAAAAAATGGGTTATTATAATTTTAATCCTAATTTTTTAATTTTTGAGGCAGATACAAATCAATATTCTAATAAAAAGTTTGATTTATTCCTTAAATTAAAAGGGAATGTACCTAGAAAATCAACAGTTCCATATACTTTAAAAACAATAAATGTATATCCTAATTACAATTTAAAAGACTCTACAAATACAAACGTTATCAAATTTGATTCGATAAACTATTATCAAGATGAAATATTTTTTAAACCTGAATTTTTAGACGAATTCATCACTTTAAAAAAGGGGAGTAATTACAACCCAATAACGTCTAAAAACACAGCAAGACGTTTATCGTCAATTGGTGCTTATAAATATGTAAACATCCAATACAAAGAATTAGATTCTACAATAACAGGTAGTGAAGGTAATTTAGAAGCAAATATTTTTTTATCACCTTTAACAAAAAGAGCGCTTCGTGCAGAATTGCAAGCGGTTACCAAATCTAACAATTTTGCAGGCCCAACTTTAGGGTTAACTTTTAGTAATAGAAATTTGTTTAAAGGTGGTGAAACCTTAAATATAAGTTCTACAATTGGATATGAAACTCAAGTTTCAAGTGGAGAAAATGCAGGTTTAAGCAGTTTGGAATTAGGTTTAAAATCTGAGTTAATTTTTCCAAGAGTCATTTCGCCTTTCTCTTTTAGTGAAGATTTTTTCGAATACTCAATCCCAAAAACAAAAACGAGTTTAAGTGCAACCTATCTGAGTAGAAGTCAATTATACACATTACTTTCTGGAACTGCTCTTTTTGGCTATGTTTGGAATGCCAATAAATATATTACGTATGAATTCAATCCAATCTCTGTAAATTATACACGTTTATCGAATACAACTCCAGAATTTGAGCAGATATTAGATGATAATCCATTTTTAGAACGAAGTTTCGACCAGCAATTTATATCGGGTTTAACCTTTTCATTTACGTATAATGAAATGATAAGTTCCTCAAAAACACATCAATTTTATGTAAATAGTACTTTAGATGTTGCAGGGAATTCTATTAGTTTATTTGATAGAGAATCTTCTACAAGCGCATCAAGAGAATTTTTAGGATTGGAATATGCACAGTATGCAAAAGCAGATGTAGATTTTAGATATCATTTTAATTTTGGTAGAAATAATGAACAAAAAATAGCAACTAGACTATTTGCAGGTTATGGTTTGGCTTATGGAAATTCTGATGTTGTTCCTTTTGTAAAACAATATTTTTCTGGAGGTCCTTATAGTGTAAGAGCATTCAATATTCGCTCTTTAGGGCCAGGAACGTATACAGATACAACTAACGAAAATAACAGTTCTTTTTTTGATAGAACTGGTAACATTCGTTTGGAAGCCAATATAGAATATCGTTTTCCTATTTACTCTTTCTTTAAAGGTGCCGTTTTTGCAGATGCAGGAAATGTTTGGAATTCTGTTGGAAACCCAAGTTTTAATGGTCAAGATAAATTTACATCAAACTTTTTAAATGAATTAGGAATGGGAGCAGGAGTTGGTTTACGAATCGATGTACAAGGTTTTGTGATTCGTTTTGATTTAGCAGCGCCTTTTCACGATCCTGGTTTACCAGAGGGCGAACGTTTAGACTTTAGATTGGATGAGCCTGTTTTAAATTTTGCAATTGGGTATTCTTTTTAGAAATATTTATCATATAAATTATTCCTAACATTAAAATTTCTATACAACTTTAATAATGTTTCAGTTAATGTATTATTAACATTCACTTCTTTTTTTATTTATAAAACAGCTCACAAAGATTTTAAAAGATGACAATTATCATATTTTAAAAAGTGTATTTATTCGAAATTTGCACTAGGCAAAAGAGTAAATATGAATACGACACAATGTTATCATTGTGGAGATTCTTGTAATGATACTATCATAAAAGTTGATGAGAAAAATTTTTGTTGCAATGGTTGTAAAACTGTTTACGAAATTTTTTCAGAAAACGATTTAACTTGTTATTATGATTTTCAAGAAAATCCAGGAGCAATACCAACAGAAATCCAAGGAAAATACGATTTTCTTGACAATAAAACCATCCTCGATAAATTATTAGATTTTAATGATGATGCTACACAAATTGTAACATTATACATTCCTCATATTCATTGCAGTTCATGTATTTGGGTGTTAGAAAATCTACATAAATTAAACTCAAAAATAACAACCTCTCAAGTAGATTTTCCAAAAAAAACAGTAAGAATTACATACAACTCAACAACTATTTCTTTAAAAGAAATTGTGCTTTTGTTAAGCTCCATTGGGTACGAACCTTATATTAGTTTAGAAGATTACGAAGCTGGTAAAAAGAAAGTTGACAGAAGTTTAATATATAAATTAGGTGTAGCAGGTTTTGCGTTCGGAAACGTAATGTTTCTCTCTTTTCCAGAATATTTTGAAGTTGATGGTTATTGGATCGAAGAATACAAAAACGTTTTTCGTTGGTTGATGTTTTTCTTCTCTTTACCCGTTGTTTTTTATGCTGGTAAAGATTATTTTACTTCTGCATACAAAGGTTTGCGTTCTAAAATTTTAAATATTGATGTGCCAATTGCACTCGGTATTTTAGTATTATTTGTAAGAAGTTCTGTCGAAATTATTTTTGATTTAGGAACTGGTTTTTTTGATAGTTTAACAGGCTTGGTGTTCTTTTTATTATTAGGTAAATTTTTTCAACAAAAAACCTATAATTTTTTGTCTTTTGAGCGTGATTATAAATCGTATTTCCCAATTGCAGTAACTCGAATTTTAGCAAATAATAAGGAAGAAAATGTTCAGATTTATGATGTTGAAAAAGGAGACAGACTACTAATTAGAAATCAAGAATTAATTCCTGTAGATGGTATTTTAATCAACGGAAATGCACAAATAGATTACAGTTTTGTTACTGGAGAAGCTGTGCCAGTTGCAAAAAAATCTGGAGATAAATTATTTGCGGGAGGAAAACAATTATCAGGAATTTTAGAAATGGAGGTTTTAGCATCGGTTTCTCAAAGTTACCTAACACAACTTTGGAGTAACGATGTTTTTGCGAAAGATAAATCATCAACCTTTAAAACACTTACAGATAATATTAGTAAAAACTTTACCATTTTTGTATTGTCAGTGGCATTTTTATCAACAGCATTTTGGTTGTTTTATGATGCTAGCAAAGCTTTAAATGTTTTTACAGCTGTGCTGATTATTGCTTGTCCATGTGCAATTGCTTTGGCTGCACCTTTTACTTTGGGTAATTTATTACGCATTTTTGGAAAGCAAAAATTCTATCTAAAAAACGCTACAGTTATCGAGCAATTAGCAGGTATAAATTCTATTATTTTTGATAAAACTGGTACACTTACCACCAGTAAGGAAAGTACAATTACTTATGATGGCATTGCATTAAATCAGCAAGAAAAAAGGATTTTAAAAAGTGCATTGAGAGCTTCAAACCATCCATTAAGTAGAAATTTATACAACACTTTCGCAGATTTAGAAACGTTAGAAATAACGAATTATAATGAAGTTGTAGGCAATGGAATTAAAGCAAATTACAAAGAAAATTCACTAAAACTAGGAGCTGCTTTTTTTGTAAAAAATGAAACCGAAAATAATGCTTTAGATACAGCTGTTCATATCAGTTTTAACAATATTTACAAAGGAAAATTTACTTTTAAAAATTCGTATAGAAAGGAAGTTGTTGCACTTTTTAATTCTCTTAAAATCGAGTATGATTTAGCTGTTGTTTCTGGAGATAATGAAGGCGAAAAAGATTATCTAAAAGAAAACTTACCAGAAAACACCCATTTATTATTCAACCAAAAACCGAATGATAAATTAAATGTCATTGCAAAATTGCAACAAGAACATAAAAAAGTGGTGATGGTTGGTGATGGTTTAAATGATGCTGGAGCTTTGGCACAAAGTGATGTTGGTATTGCTTTGTCAGAAAACATAAACGTGTTTTCTCCTGCTTGTGATGCCATTTTAGATGCTTCACAATTTCATAAAATAGCCTTGTATTTGCAAGCATCCAAAAAGGCGATTACAATAATTAACTATTGCTTTATCCTTTCTCTGTGCTATAATTTAGTGGGATTATATTTTGCAACTACAGGTCAGTTAAAACCTGTAATAGCAGCAATTTTAATGCCTTTAAGTTCTATAAGTGTTGTTGTGTTTACAACAGTAGCAACTAATTTATTAGGAAAAAAAATAAAATAGAATATGAAATCATTAGTTCAAAAATACAATATTCCAGGGCCAAGATATACGAGTTATCCAACTGTTCCTTTTTGGGATTCAGCAACATTTAGCAAAGAAAAATGGATTGAAAGTTTCAAGAAATCATTTATAGAAAGTAATGAAAAGGAAGGCATCAGTTTGTATATTCATTTGCCTTTCTGCGAGAGTTTGTGTACGTTTTGTGCCTGTCATAAACATATTACAAAACGTCATGAAGTTGAGGAAGAATATATTCAAACCGTTTTAAAAGAATGGCAGTTGTATTGTAATTTGGTTGATGAAACTCCTATTGTAAAAGAATTGCATTTAGGTGGAGGAACTCCCACTTTTTTCTCAAAAGAGCAATTGCAAATTTTAATGGATGGACTTTTTAAAATTGCAAAAAAACATCCTGAAGCTGAATTTAGTTTTGAAGGGCATCCTAATAATACAACAAAAGAACAATTACAAACTTTGTACAATTGTGGTTTTGAAAGAGTAAGTTTTGGTGTGCAAGATTATAACTTAAAAGTCCAAGTAGCTATCAATAGAGTGCAACCTTTTGAGGCTGTTGAACAAGTTACAAAATGGGCGAGAGAAATTGGTTATACTTCTGTGAGTCACGATTTAATTTTTGGTCTTCCACATCAAACAAAAGAAAACGTAATTCATAGCATCAACAAAACAAAGGAATTACAACCCGATCGAATTTCATTTTACAGTTATGCACATGTTCCTTGGGTAAAAGGAGTTGGGCAAAGAGGTTTTAATGAAGATGATTTGCCAAAAGATGATGAAAAAAGAGAGTTGTATGAAATTGGTAAAGAATTATTCGCAGAACTAGGATATGAAGAAATTGGGATGGATCATTTTGCACTAAAAACGGATAGTTTGTATACAGCAACGATCAACAAAACATTGCATAGAAATTTTATGGGCTACACCTCTAGCAAAACACAATTAATGGTTGGTTTAGGTATGTCATCAATTTCTGATTCTTGGTATGGTTTTGCACAAAATGTAAAGACGGTAAAAGAATATCAGAAACTTGTAAATGAAGGTGAAATTCCAGTTTTTAGAGGACATATTTTATCCGAAGAAGATACAGTAATAAGAAAACATATTTTAAATATGATGTGCAATTTTGAGACTTCTTGGGATACTAAAGAAACCCAAATAAACAATATTGAAAAACATTTAAAATTATTAACAACACTAGAAGAAGATGGTTTAGTGCATATAAAAGAGACGTCATTATCGATTCCAGAAAAGGCAAGACCCTTTATTAGAAACATTTGTATGGCTTTTGATGTGCATTTATTAGCAAAAAAACCTACGACAAAATTATTTTCACAAACTATATAAGTTAAAAGTATTAACACTTTTTTAAGAAACATGATAAATGTCATATTTTAAGAATTAGATGAATATTATTTTTGATGTATCAAATTATCAGGCAAGATATGAGCGTAATATACCTACTACTAACACTAAGTATTCTAGTGGCAATTGTATTCTTTATCGCATTTATTTATTCAGTAAAAAAAGGTCAGTATGATGATTCATACACGCCTTCAGTAAGAATGCTGTTTGATGATGAACTCGTAAAGGAAGTAAAAAAAACAAGTAAAAATTAGATTTTAATTATGGAGATGCAACAGTTTTATTATGACAATAAAATAGTCAAGAAGTTTATTTATGCTACCCTAATTTGGGGGATAGTAGGTTTTAGTGTTGGTTTGCTTTTAGCATTTATGTTTTTATTCCCAAATGTAACTGACGGAATTTCGTGGTTAAGTTTTGGGCGTTTAAGACCTTTACATACCAATGCTGTAATTTTTGCCTTTGTAGGTAATGCAATTTATGCAGGTGTTTATTATTCACTTCAAAGATTACTGAAAGCAAGAATGGCAAGTAATTTTTTAAGTAATTTTAACTTTTGGGGTTGGCAAGCAATTATTGTTGCAGCAGCAATTACACTTCCTTTAGGCTATACAAGTTCTAAAGAATACGCAGAGTTAGAATGGCCAATAGATATTATGATTGCTTTGGTTTGGGTTGCATTTGGTGTAAACATGATCTGGACAATTTTACAGAGAAGACAACGTCATTTATATGTAGCAATCTGGTTTTATTTAGGAACTTTTGTAACGGTTGCAGTATTACATATTTTTAACAGTTTAGCATTACCAGTTGGTTTCTTAAAAAGTTACTCAGTGTATGCAGGTGTGCAAGATGCACTTGTACAATGGTGGTATGGACATAATGCAGTTGCCTTTTTCTTAACAACACCATTTTTAGGGTTGATGTATTATTTTGTTCCTAAAGCAGCAAACAGACCTGTATATTCTTATAGATTATCGATTGTGCATTTCTGGTCTTTAATATTTATTTATATCTGGGCAGGCCCTCACCATTTACTTTACACTTCTTTACCAAACTGGGCTCAAAATTTAGGAGTTGCGTTTTCTGTAATGTTATTAGCACCTTCTTGGGGTGGAATGATCAACGGATTATTAACATTAAGAGGTGCTTGGGATAAAGTTAGGACAGATCCAACTTTAAAATTCATGGTAGTTGCAATTACAGGTTATGGAATGGCAACTTTTGAAGGACCAATGTTATCACTTAAAAATGTAAACGCAATTGCACACTTTTCTGATTGGATTATTGCACACGTTCACGTTGGTGCATTAGCTTGGAATGGTTTCTTTACGTTTGGTATGTTGTATTGGATGATTCCAAGAATGTTTAAAACAACTTTATATTCTAAAGCATTGGCTAATTTCCATTTCTGGATTGGAACTTTAGGAATTATTTTATATGCTTTACCAATGTATGTTGCAGGTTTTGTTCAAGCTTCTATGTGGAAACAATTTAATCCTGATGGATCTTTAACCTATGGTAACTTCTTGGAAACTGTAAACGAAATTATCCCAATGTATTGGATGCGTGCCATTGGTGGAACTATGTTTATAATTGGAGCCATTGTAATGTTGTACAATGTTGTAAGAACTGTAAAACAAGGTAGTGGAGTAGAAGATGAGTTAGCAGAAGCTGCAGCTTTAACTAAAATTTCTAAACACAGAAGAAAAGGTGAAGGATACCATACTTGGTTAGAAAGAAAACCTATTAAATTAACAATTTATGCAACAATTGCTATTTTAATTGGAGGTATCATTCAAATTGTACCAACGTTATTGGTAAAATCTAACATTCCAACAATAAGTAGTGTAAAACCTTATACACCATTAGAATTAGAGGGACGAGATTTATATATTAGAGAAGGTTGTGTGGGTTGTCACTCACAAATGGTAAGACCATTTAGAAGTGAAGTAGAACGTTATGGAGAATACTCTAAAGCAGGAGAATTTGTGTACGATCATCCATTTTTATGGGGAAGTAAACGTACAGGACCAGATTTACATAGAATTGGAGAAAAATACTCTGATAGCTGGCACTTGAATCACTTTTACGATCCACAAAGTACTTCACCAGGTTCTATAATGCCATCTTATAAATGGTTGATTAGAAGCAAGCTTGATAAATCGAACACAAAAAATAAAATGGAAGCAATGGTATCATTAGGAGTTCCATATTCTGAAGAAGAAATAGCAAATGCACAAGCCTTAATGGATGCTCAAGGAAAACAAATTGAAGAAAATTTATATCAAGATCCTGCATTTGCAGATAGCTATGAGGCAGATAAAAAGTATGCCAGAGAAAACGGACAAGACTTTGTGGAAATGAAGGATAGAGAAGTTGTAGCAATTATTGCCTATATACAAAGATTAGGTACAGATATAAAAGTTAAAGACGAACAAAAAATTTCTAAAAAATAAGTTATGTTTAAATTTATAAAAGGTCATTTAGAAACGATTACAGGTATAGAAATATATCCATTAATATCACTCCTTATATTTTTTACTTTTTTTGTAGCCTTATTTTGGTGGGTATTTACAGCAAAAAAAGAATATATCAATAAGGTTAGTAACATTCCTTTAGATCAATAAAAACAGCATTATCATGAAAAAAAAGATTCAATCTACAGTTTATATACTATTTATATTAGTAACATTTTTTGCACTTGTAAATGCTTTTAAGTCGTATCAAAATCCGTTAAGTATTTATGAAAACCCATTAGTTTGGTTAGCATTAATTGGTTTTATAGCTGTTATAATTTTAAAGGAAGTTGTAAGTTTTATTGCAACATCAAAAATAACAGAAAGACAAAATGAGGAAGCAGGTATTATTCCTGAAGATCCAAACCTTTGGATAAAGAAATTATTGGTAAAATTTACAAGATCTAAATCTATTGATGAAGAAGAGGATATTGTATTAGATCATAATTACGATGGTATTAGAGAATTAGATAATTCGCTTCCTCCTTGGTGGGTGTATATGTTTTATGCAACTATTTTATTTGCAGTTGTGTATTTGGTTCGCTTTGAAATTATGGATGGTGCAACTCCAGAGATGGAATATCAACAAGCTGTTGCAGAAGCAAGAATAGAAATAAATAAATATAAAGCAACTTCACCAGATGTTTTTGATATTGCAAATCTTGAACTTTTAACAGACGAAAAAGATTTAAAAAGAGGAAAAGCTGTCTTTAATTTAAATTGCGCTTCTTGTCATTTAGGTGATGGAGGAGGAGCAATTGGTCCAAACTTAACAGACAAACACTGGATTTTAGGTGGTGGTATTAAAAACGTTTTTAACACCGTTTATAATGGTGGTAGAGATGGAAAAGGGATGATTGCCTGGAATAAAACCTTAAAACCAGAAGATATTGCAAAAGTATCTAGTTATGTTATTTCTCTTGGAGGCACAACTCCTGCAAAAGGGAAAGAACCTGAAGGAGAAATCTGGGTTGATGAAACTGTAAAAGCTGAAGAAGTAGAGGTTAAAATTGAGGATACAGAAGAAGAAATTGAAGGCAATACTTTAAAAGTAGAGATAGAGGAGTAGGTTTGAAGATTGAAGATTGAAGTTGGAAGTTGGAAGTTTGAAGCTTGAAGTTTAGAGTAGAAGAGTAGTAAATTTTGAAGTTGTTCAAAATTATAAAATAGTAAAAGTTAGTTTTTTTTAGTTAGTATGGAAAATACCGAGAACGAACAATTTAGAGATACTATTGGAACCATCAATAAAGAAGGTAAACGTTCTTGGGTGTTTCCTAAAAAGCCAAGTGGAAAATTTTATAAATACAGAAGTTATGTAAGTTATTTTCTATTAATCTTTTTATTGTCAGCACCCTTTATTAAAATAAACGGAAATCAGTTTTTATTATTTAATATTTTAGAAAGAAAGTTTAATATTTTCGGACTTCCTTTTTGGCCACAAGATTTTTATTTATTGGTAATTTCAATGATTGTTGGTGTTGTTTTTATTATTCTTTTTACGGTAATTTTTGGGCGTGTTTTCTGTGGATGGATTTGTCCACAAACCATTTTTTTAGAAATGGTTTTTAGAAAAATTGAATATTGGATTGATGGTGATCGAGGAAAACAAATTCGTTTAGATAAACAACCTTGGAATGCTGATAAAATTAAAAAAAGACTGCTAAAATGGTTTCTTTTCTTTGTGATTTCCTTTATAATCGCAAATGTATTTTTAGCTTATTTAATTGGTGGAGATACCCTAATTAGCTACATTACAGGGAATCCTTTAGATAATATTAATACACTTATATCTTTAATAATTTTTACAAGTGTTTTTTATTTTGTGTTTGCTTGGTTTAGAGAACAGGTTTGTATTATTGCTTGTCCTTATGGTAGGTTACAAGGTGTTTTATTAGATGATAAAACTATAAATGTTGCTTACGATTATAAACGTGGAGAACGTGAGGAAGGAAGATCTAAATTTAAGAAAAACGAAGATAGAGAAGCTTTAGGAAAAGGAGATTGTATCGATTGTAAACAGTGTGTTGTGGTTTGCCCAACAGGAATCGATATTAGAAATGGTACACAATTAGAGTGTGTAAATTGCACAGCTTGTATAGATGAATGTGATCATATTATGGAGAGCATCAACTTACCAAAAGGATTAATTAGATATGCAAGTGAAGATAATATTGCCAAAAAAGAACCTTTTAAAATTAATGCCAGAATAAAAGGTTATTCAGCAGTTTTGTTAATTTTAACAGGAATTTTAGTAGGAATGTTATTTTTAAGAAATAATGTTGAAGCAACTATTTTAAGATTACCAGGACAATTATATCAGCAAAAAGAAAATAACATTATTAGCAACGTATATACTTTTAAAGTGATTAATAAAACCACGAAAGACATCCAAAATGTTAGCTATAAAATATTATCTCACAAAGGTGAAATTAAATTAGTTTCTAATCATAATTTTATAGTTCCAAAGCAAGGGGCTGCAGAAGGAACTTTATTTATAGAGTTAAATGCTGCACTTTTAA
The DNA here is from genome assembly GCF_000687935.1 of Polaribacter sp. Hel_I_88. Classification (NCBI taxonomy): domain Bacteria; kingdom Pseudomonadati; phylum Bacteroidota; class Flavobacteriia; order Flavobacteriales; family Flavobacteriaceae; genus Polaribacter; species Polaribacter sp. Hel_I_88. The sequence continues at coordinate 3,179,922 of NZ_JHZZ01000001.1, forward strand.
AAGGATCTAACATGGATTTAGAAATTGGAGTTTTTAGTGGCGATAAATTAATAGAAACCACAGAAACTAACTTTTTAGGACCTAGAAGTTATAGGTAGAAAGTTTGAAGTTGGAAGATTGGGGTTTGAAGTTGGAAGTAGATTGAAAAGTATTTTAAAAAAGAAACGAAATTCGTAATTAATTACTCTGAGTTTCGCTAAAATAAAAGTTAGAAATTATGAAAATAGGTTGGGGAACAGGAATTGTAATAGCCATTGTAGCTTTTATGTCCTTTATTTTGTATTTAGTGATTACTATGAGTACAGATCATAACTTTAGTCATGATTTGGTAACAGAACAATATTATCAGCAAGAATTAGCATATCAAGATGAGATTGATGCTGAAAAAAACTTTAAAAATTTAGGAGAAGAAATATCAATTCAAAAAAATAATGAAGGCTTAAAAATTAAATTCCCCAATAAATTTCTAAATGAAAAGTTAGAAGGAAAAGTGTTCCTATATAGACCATCTAATAAACAATTAGATTTTGAAATACCTATTTCAACTTCTGATACATATTTGCTCGTGCCTGAACAACGTTTATTAGATGGTCGCTGGAACATTAAAATTGCTTGGAAACACAAAAATACGGACTATTTGTTTAAAAAAGAATTGATTTATTAATCACTTTTATTAAAAAAGTTACACAAAAAAATCCCTATATTTTTGTGAAGCTTTTATCATTAATTATTATACTTCAAGGATGCTTTTATCAGCAATTATATTCGGTTTATTAGGTAGTTTTCATTGCATTGGCATGTGTGGACCTATTGCGTTTATGTTGCCTATTGATAGAACAAATAAAACAAAAGGTTTTTTTCAAATTTTAAGTTATCATTTAGGTAGGTTGTTTACTTACAGTTTAATAGGGTTACTTTTTGGGTTTTTAGGAAAAGGTTTTTATTTCTTTGGCTTTCAGCAACAACTCTCCATTATTGTTGGAGTTTTAATGATAATTACCATTTTATTTCCAAAAATTTTACAAAAATTATCAGTATCAAAAAAAATAAGTACTGTAATTTTAAAAATCAAAAATTCTTTGGGAAAAGAGTTGAAAAAGAAAGGAAATGACACCTTTTTTACCATCGGTTTTTTAAACGGATTTTTACCTTGTGGCTTAGTTTACATGGCTGTTTTTGGTGCTTTAGCAACCTCAAATGCATTTTCAGGAAGTTTGTATATGTTTTTGTTTGGTTTGGGCACAATTCCTTTAATGACAGCTTTTGTTTATTTAGGTAATTTTACCAAAGGCAATTTTAGGAAAAATATACAAAAAGCAATTCCAGTTTTAGTTGTTTTTATTGGTGTTTTGTTTATTGTAAGAGGTTTAGGTTTAGGTATTCCTTATGTTTCTCCTGCTCCTGTTTTAGATGTTGTTACAAATAACGCAGTTTGTCATTAAGTACATTCCCTTTTTAAGATTAGGTACAATCTCAAATATCTAATTTAAAAACCATTTACCTGTATATTCTTTCATGTGAACTAAAGTTAACCCTATTTTTAACAGATTATAAAAAGCTTTCAAAATAAATAATTTAATTTTACTTTTATTATATTCGAATTTTTAGAAGAAAAAATTTCTTTTTAAAGATGATAATAAATTTAAAATATAATTATGAAAGGAATTGTTTTTACAGAATTTTTAGACTTAGTAGAAGATAAATTTGGTATAAAAATGGTTGATAAAATTATCCACCAATCTAAATTAGAATCTGAAGGAGTTTATACTTCCATAGGTACATATCGTTTTTCTGAAATGCTACAGTTACTTCAAAATTTAAATAAAAATACAGGTATTGCAATCGATGATTTACTTTTAATTTATGGAGAACATTTTTTTGGAATCATCGAAACAAGTTACCCAGGTCTTTTAGCAACCTATAAAGATCCTATAGAAATGATATCCTCTATAGAAAATCATATTCATGTAGAGGTTAGAAAAATATATCCAGATGCTGAATTACCTACTTTTTTAGTAGAAGAAAAAAAAGAAAATTCTTTGACAGTGGTTTATCAATCTAGTAGAGCAATGCACCATTTTGGACTTGGTTTAATGAATAAAACGTTCGAACATTTTAATACAAAGGCTACTATTAATTTAGAAAAAATTAAAGAAGATGGTACAGAAGTTAGGTTTTTTATTAATAAAAAATAATGAGTCAGAACAAAACTGATATATTAGAAAGAGCTTTAAAGCGTCAAAAAAATGCTCGAAAAGAAGCAGAAAAAATACTTGAACATAAGTCTTTAGAATTATATAATACTTCTCAAGAATTAAAACAAGTTAATGAAAAACTTGGCAACCTTTTAAAGGAAAAAACATCTATACTTAAAGGTATTTTTAGGAATATTAATGATGCTTACCTTGTTATAGATTTGAAAGGTAATGTCTTAAAAATGAATAAAAAAGCTCAAGAGTTATTTGGATATAATTTAAAAAACGAAAGTTTAAATACGGCAAAACTCTTTTTTAAGGAAGACTACTCTTATGCATATGAATCATTTCAAAAGCTTATAAAAACTGGACATTTTTTAGATTACGCTTCAAGGGTTATTACTAAAAATAATGAAGTAAAATGGGTAAATATTAATGCCAGTATTATCTACGATAAATTTAATAAACCTATAGCAGCACAGGGTATTATTAAAGATGTTACCTTAGAGAGAGAGAAAAAACGAATATTAGATTTAATAAACAATACTGCAAAATCTATCTTAGGAAAAGAAGATATATTTGAAATTGCTACAGAAATTTCTCAAACAATTGCAAACTATTTAGAAACTGAAGATTGTGTAATTTATCTATTAAATAAAGAAAAAAACGTTTTAGAAGAAATTGCAAGGTTTAGCAGCGATGAAATTAAAAGTAGAAAACCTAACAACAGAATAGTAATTCCTTTAAATAAGGGAATTATCGGTCAAGTTGCAAAAACAGGTATATCCGAAATTGTAAATGATACAAGTAAAGACACTAGATATTTTTTAGATGATGCTTATAGATTGTCGGAAATAACAGTGCCAATTATTAGTGGTGGAGAAGTAATTGCTGTTATAGACTCAGAATATAAACATAAAAATTACTTTACAGAAGAACACAAAAAAACAATTGAAAATATAGCGAGTTTAGTATCTGTTCAATTAAAAAGTGCTATTAATTTAAGAGAAATTAAAAAAGTACAATTAAAAAATAAAGAACTTTTAGACAAATTAGCTAAAAGTAACGAAGAGTTAAATGAATATGCACATATTGTTTCTCACGATTTAAAATCGCCTTTAAGAAGTATTGCAGCCTTAACAACTTGGATTAAAATAGATAATCAAGATAAATTTGATGCCACAAGTTTGCAAAATTTTGATGCTATAGACCTCACTTTAGAAACTATGGAAACTCTTATTTCAGATATTTTGAGATACTCTAGTTTAGACTCTATTTCAGAAGAAATTAAAGAAGTAGATTTAAATTTTTTGATTAAAGATTTAAATCACGTTTTGTTTATACCAGATAATATTAGCATTAATGTTTTACATAAGTTACCCATTGTAAAAGGCGATAAAATAAAATACCAACAAATTTTTCAAAACCTAATTGGAAATGCTATTAAATTTAATGACAAAGAAAAAGGCATTATCAATATTGATGTTGAAGATCAAAATTCTTTTTACAAATTTTCTATAAGTGATAATGGAATTGGTATTGAAAAAAAATATTTTGAGAAAATTTTTAAAATATTTCAATCTTTAAAAGTGGCACAAAACTCATCAGGAATAGGTTTATCTATCGTAAAAAAAATTGTAGATATCTATAAAGGAGAAATATGGCTAGAATCTGAAATACATAAAGGAACTACCTTTTATTTTACAATTAAAAAGAATCTTTTATAAATTTATTCAAAAAACTAAAAATTTTGCTTTGGCATTTCTACAAAAGTAGTATTTTAGAAGACTAAATAAATTACCCTATGAAATGTATCATTATTGATGATGAAAAAATGGCAAGAGTTATCACTAGCACTCTTTGCAATCAAATTTCAGATCTTATTGTTGTAGAAGAATTTAGCAATGCAATACAAGCTATCAAGTTTTTAAACGAAAATAGTGTAGATTTAATTTTTTTAGATATTCATATGCCAGATTTTAACGGTTTAGATTTTATAAAAACGTTAAAAGATCCACCAAAAATTATCTTAACTACTTCAGATCCTCAATTTGCTATAGAAGCTTTTGAATATGATTTTATTATAGATTATTTATTAAAACCTTTAGAGCTAACTCGTTTTAAAAAAGCGATAGATAAAGCCGAGAGAAAGTCAATAACAAAAGCATCTACTACTTCAAAAACTACAAAAGAAAGTGATAACGATTTTTATGTAAACATAGATAGACGACTTATTAAAATCGATTTACCATCCATCTATTTAATTGAAGCAAAAGGAGATTACATCAACATAAAAACAGAAGATAAAAATTACACAGTACATTCTACGCTTAAAAAAATAGAGGAAAAATTACCAGAATCTTTATTTTTAAAAGTGCATCGTTCTTATATTATTAATATCAAAAAAATTATTGATATAGAAGATAATAGTGTGTTGATTAAGAGAGATGTAGTTCCTGTAAGTAGATCAAAAAGACCAGAATTAATGAAACGATTAGATTTGCTTTAAAATCTAACTAAACTTAATTTTAGTGTACTAGATAGTATTTTATCAACGGAAAAATTAAAGTATTTTTGATAATCATAAAATAAGGAATTATCTAAATAATTTTTTGAAAACCAATAATCAAAAAGAAGTCATTAACTTAATCTTTTCTTTTATATAAAGGTGATTTTAAAAAGAACCACTGAAAACGTAACCCGAATTCTGTATAGGTAAAACCTGCTGCTGTTGCAGAAGCAATATTACTTTGCAAACCATATACGTTAATAATACTTCTTTCCGAAAAACGATAGCCTAATTTTCCTTGAACTCTGTAGGTACTTTGCTTTGCATCTTCATCTATATATTGTAAACCAATAGCTGCTGTTAAATCGTAAAATAATGCTTTGTTTTTAGCTTCACCTTCCGTTTTAATAATATTAAAAAATACTTCAACTGCGTTAAAACTATTGGGACTAAAATAAATAGTTGGTACTTGATCTTTAAATGTAATGTATTGATAATTGATTCCAGCTTTTAAAGAAGGTTTCTCTAAAATGTTGTAATACAAAGATGTAAATAATAAATTTCGTTGGTTAGCATCACTTTGATCAGTAAAATAATATTGGCTAAACCAACCCAATTTAAAGTTTGTGCTTAAACTATAATTTACAATATAATTGTTCATTACAATTTCTCTGTCTAATAATTCCGCATTAAAATTTTGTACTTCTCGTCTGTAGCCTAACTCTAAATTTTGCAGTTTAAAAGGCTTTATATTTAATGACGATTCTATTAAAAGTTGATTATAAATAGCAGCTTCAGATTCAGATTTTATGGTTCCTAAACTTCCTCTAAAAACAACATTATTTAAAAGTTGATACGAAAGACCAAAACTAGCAATATTGGTAGTTGCTTTTAAATTATTGATAGGATTGGATGTTTCTCGATAATTATAGGTTCCAAAAATAGCCAAACGAATTGATAATGGCACATTTGCAGTTGCAATATAAGAATTGGCCTCATTGTCTCCATTATCATAAGAATACGAAGTTGTTGCCTCTACATAAGGCGTAAAAACTTTGTCTAAACTAATAATAAAATTAGAAGCATCTTTTTGTTTTTCGTAAAAAGACAAGGTGTTTTCTGCACTTTTATACGCTTCTTTATAATAGCCTAAAGCTTTTAGGGCATTGGCTTTACCAAGATTACCATCAAAAGAAGCACTATCTTTTTCTAAAATTAAATTATAATCGGCAACACTTTTCTTAAAATCGCTTTTATAAATGTTTAAAGTTGCTCTTAAACTGTACATCCAGTTTTCAGGTTTGTCTGTATTTTCAAATAAAGCATCAATTTCATTTTTAGCTAATTTGTATTTTTTATTCCAAATTAAAGCCTGAATATATCTTTCTTTGGTTTGTTTTATAAAGTCAGCATCGGTTTTATCTGTTAAAAGAGCCATCGCTTTTTCACTGGTTTCTAAAGCCATTTTTTCATCTCCATCAAGATGAAAAGCCAAAGCAATTCCGTTTAAAGATGTAAATTTATTTTCAGGATTTAAACCAATGGTTTTATAAGTTTCTTTTGCTTTTTCTGTTTGGTTTGATATCAAATATAAGTTTGCAAGATTCAATAAGGTTTCTTTATCATTTTCGAAACTTTCAAAATTTTCTTTTAAAATAGCTTCAGCTTCACCATATTTTAAATCGGTAACTTTTGTACTTGCTAAACCTAATCGCATATATTTTTTTGAAACCAAGGCATTTGCATTTCCAGGTAAAACCGCTAAAGCTTTATCAACATACATAAGTGCATTTTCATACTCTTTTAAGTTTGATAATGTATTTGCATATCCTAAAAGTGCTGGAAAACTTTGTGCATCTTCTGCCACTAATTTTTGATAAAATTCTTTTGCTTCATCATATTTTTTGTCCCAAAGTAAAGCTTCTGCATAATTTAATTTTACCTCAAAATCCGTAGGATAATCTTTTAAAAGAGATGTAAATAAATTTAGAGCTTTATTTGAGTTTCCACTCAAACCAACAGCTCTTCCATAACATAACCTTGCAGTTTTGTTAGTTGGGAATTCCTGTAGAATTTCTTTAAAAAACACTTCTGCTTTTGCATATTTACCAGTTTCTAAATAGGTAAAACCTTCTTGCATTTCTTGAGAAATACTAGTAAAGCTTATAGAAAAAAGAAAAAATAAGAATAAAATTTGTAAACGCATAAGAGGATTTTTATGGAATGCAAGTTAAGCATTAGAGATGAATCATTAAGCTAAACTTAAACGTTTTTCAACGATAAATAAAAGTATAAGATACCTTTCTGTTAGATATTTGTGCTCAAAATAAACAACAATATAGTTTTAAATTTAATAAAATGGTAGCAACTTTAAGAACTTTAAAAACCAAAATACAACCAGAACAATTATTTATGTTAAGTGTTTTGTTAGTAAATGGTGGAAACTATCTATATAATTTAATTTTAGGTAGATATTTAGGGCCAGAAAAGTTTGCAGATGCTGCAATTTTAATCACTTTTTTATTGGTACTTTCTTTTGTAGCCATGACTTTTCAATTGGTAACAGCAAAATTCTCAGTGTTGTTTGAAGGTTCAGTTTTTGCCAATTTTATTTCATCGATGTTAAAGAACTCTTTAATTGTTGGAGTTTTATTGGGGCTTTTAGTTATCGTGTTTTCATCAGCATTGCAAACATTCTTTAAAACTACAACGTCCACCATGTTTGTTGTTTTTGGTTTTGGCATTCCTTTTTATTTTTTGATGAGTGTTAATAGAGGTGTATTTCAAGGGAAAAAAGAATTAACATCACTTTCAATCACCTATCAAGGAGAAATGGTAAGTCGTTTATTGATTACTTTTTTATTGTTATATTTTTTACATATAGAATCTTCAATATTAATTGCAGTCGGAATTTTTATCTCTTTTATAGTGGCTTTATTTCCTTTTAAAATACAACAGTTTTCTTTTTTTAAATCGATAAAATTAGAAGCACCACAAAAGAAATTAGTAAAGAACTTTTTTATAATTACTGCATTTTACGAGTTAACGCAAATCATTATAAATAACAGTGATATTTTATTAGTAAAACACTATTTTAATGCTGTAGATGCTGGTTTATATGCTTCTTTGGCATTAATTGGTAGAGTTGTTTATTTTATAGCTTGGATGTTTGTAATGCTCTTATTGCCAACTGTAATTCAACTTAAAAAAGATGGAAAATCGACCTTACCAATTTTATTAAAATATGTGAGTTATATTGCTATTATTGCAAGCGTAATTATTGCAAGTTGTTTCTTATTTCCTCAACAAATTATCCTTGCATTATTTGGGAATGATTACATGAATATTGCACCTTTATTATGGCAATATGCTTTGGCAACAGGAATTTTTGCAGTGTCTAACATTTTTGCTTATTACTATTTGTCTTTAGATAATTACATACCAGTTGTACTTTCTGGCTTATTTGGAATGTTGCAAGTTGTTTTTATCGTTTTCTTTCATAATTCTTTAGCGCAAGTTGTTCACGTTCAAATAATAGCAATGATTTTGTTATTGATTATGCAACTAAGTTTTTTCCTTTTATCGAACTTAAAAGAAAGAAAAAACAACAATACCTAAACGTATTTTCCATTCATCTAAACATACTTGTGTTTCAGCCTTGTTAGGTCATAAAAGACTCAAATATTTAAGAAATTTGTATCAGAATTAAAAATCAAAACTCATGAAATTAGCCATTGTAACAGCATATCCACCAAGTAAAGTAACCTTAAACGAATACGCTTATCATTTAGTAAAAAGCTTTAGACAAAGTAAAAAAGTAACAGAACTAGTTTTGTTAACTGATGAAACTCCAGAAGGAAAAGACATCAACTTTACAGAAAACGGATGTAAAATTACTGTTAAAGAATGTTGGAAGTTTAATAGCTACAAAAACATCATTAATGTTACAAAAGCGATTAACGAAACTAAACCAGATTCAGTTTTATTCAATTTACAGTTTATGAAGTTTGGCGATAAAAAAGTTGCTGCTGCTTTAGGCTTGGCTTTGCCTTTGATCTGTAAAATTAAAAGGATTCCTACAATTGTTTTGTTACACAATATTTTGGAACAAGTAGATTTAGAAAGTGCAGGTTTTACATCAAACAAAATTGCTCAAAAAATATATAATTTTATAGGAACTTCATTAACAAAACTAATCTTAAAAGCAGATTTGGTTGCTGTTACTATGGATAAATATGTAACTACATTACAAGAAAAATATAAAGTTGATAATGTAAAAATGATTCCACATGGAACTTTTGAAATTCCTGCAGAACCTTCACATACATTACCTGAAGGTGCTTTAAAAATAATGACTTTTGGTAAATTCGGAACATACAAAAAAGTAGAAAATATGATTGAAGCTGTAGAAAAAGTTAGAAAATCTTCGGGTTTAGATTTAGAAATTGTTATTGCAGGAACAGACAATCCTAATGTACCTGGTTATTTAAAAAGTGTACAAGAAAAATATAAAAATGTTCCTCAAATTACATTTACTGGGTATGTTGAAGAAAACCAAGTAGAAACCATTTTTAACGAAAGTGCTGTGGTTGTTTTTCCTTATACTTCTACAACTGGTAGTTCTGGAGTTTTGCACCAAGCAGGAAGTTATGGAAAAGCTGTTGTAATGCCAAATTTAGGAGATTTAGCCACTTTAATTAAAGATGAAGGTTACAGAGGAGAGTTTTTTGAGCCAGAAAGTGTGGCAAGTTTAGCCAATGCAATTGAAGCAATTGTTACGAATAATCAACACAGAATTCAATTAGAAGTAGCAAATTATAAGGCTGCAACTGCATACCCTATGGAAAGAATTACAAATATGTATTTAAATGAATTCGAATCGATTAGTACTAAAAATCAAAAAGTATATGATAGCGAATTTTCTAAAACATCTACAATATAAAATAGCCCCAAAACTTTTTTGAAGAGTTGTTTTCAAGGAGAGTTTCCCTAAACCTTTTCTTGAAACTTCTTTAAAATTATAAATTAAAAAATAACAAAATACACATTAGGTTTTTATTTAGCAATGTGTTTAAAAGATGGCTTTTCAACTCCTTCAGATGAAATAAAACCAAATCTTTTTTGAGGATTAGTTCTCCAAGGAAGTTTCCCTACAACTTCTTTGGGAACCTCTTCAAAATCATATAAAGTCCATGACATAAAAGAAATTTGATTCTTTGTCAGGACTTTTTGTATTTCTTGATGAAACGTAGCTTGCTCATCTTCAGAAAGTCCAAAAGGCCACCAAAAACCACTATAAGAAGAAACTCCAAACTCTTGCAAAACAAGTGGTTTATTTGGAATTTCGTCTTTTAAAGATTGATAGGATTTTTCGAAGTCTTTTAAATTTTCATAATAATGAAAAGAAACTACATCTACTTTATCTTTTAAAATTGTAGCACTTTCTATGTTGGACCAACCAATGGTTAAAGGATGTTTTTCATCAACAGATTTTATTAAAACAATTAAATTCTCTAACCAAGCAATTACAGTTTCTTTTCCTCTAGCATCAAAATCTAAATTGGGTTCGTTTTTTAAATCCCAAGCTAAAATTGCAGGATGGTTTTTAAAAGTTGATACAATTGTTGAAGCGTGTTTGTAGGTTAACGTCCAATCTAAAATGTCGTAATTTCCATAAAAATCGAATAAAGTTAACACCACTTTTAACCCTTCTTTTTCTGCTCTATCTAAAACTAATTTTAGTTTTTCAAGTTTATCATTTTTTACAGTTGCTTTTCCAAAATCTTCATAAGGCACAAACACACGAACGCTATTTAAACCTGCATTTTTAATAATTTTAAAATCTTTGGTAATGGTTCTAATTTCAAAAGCATCCCCAAACATATCCCAAGGTGTTTTTTGCGGATAATAATTGATACCTTTTATAACCAAGGAATCTACATTTATAGGAATAGGAGTGAACTTGTAAGGTTTTGAGGCTTGTTTTATTTTGTGTCTTATTCTCCAAAAACCATCTTCTAACAAAAGAATAAGCTTGTAATCTGATATTTCTGTAGTTTCAAAAATGAGTTTTTTATCTTTAAAAACTTGTTTGTATTCAATTACATTTTTATCTTCTAAAACTGCTAATTGTCCATCTTCAGAAAAGAATAAAAGATCTGTATTGTGTTGTAAAGTAGTGCTTTCTATCGTTAATTTTTCTTTTTTATTTTCATCGATAAAAGCATAAATATTTTCTCTGGCATTTTTTGTAAAATAATCGTCAATACCAATTTTAGTGTTTGTTTTGTAGGCAATATGTTGCACATACCAAGCGTCTAAATAATCGTTTTCGATTTCATTTAACGTTTGTTCGCTAATTTTTCTACCTTCATTTCCATCTTTTTTCCAAGTGATTTTTGGTGTGTAAATGGTTTGTTTTTGAATTTCTGTATGCAAAATTTTACTTCTGTCTGCACCAGAATTAAAATAACTATATAAAGAACTTATTAAAAACACGATGATACAGATCACCAAAACGTAACCTAGCATTAAAATGGCTCTCAATAATTTTCGATTGCTGTTTACCATAACTTTTTTGCGTTAAAAGTTTTTATAATTCCAGCTGTAGAAATTTCTAAATCGTAATTTCCGTTTTTGTAGATATTTTTATCCAACATAAATTTTGCAAAACCATCTTTTGAGTCTTTTAGAATGGTTTTGATGATTTTTTTATTTTGAGAAATAGTCAATTTTACTTGTAAACCATCAGGAATTAATTGATTCATAAAACTTTTAAGAGGCCCAACTGTAAGCATTCTGTTATCTTTTGAAAAAGTTACAGAAAAATCTTGAACGGCTTTTTTATAGGAAACAGTAATGATATTACTTTCTGCAATTCCTAAAAAATAAGCTTTTACTTGCCAGGTTTCCTCATGATCTGGATGAATCATTTTTGCCTTTGCAACACCATTGATGGTAGTTCCAGTAGTTTTTAGAACGTTATTTTTACTATTGGTGATGTAGAAATATACAAAACTACCATCACTAATAATATTGTTATTTTTATCTTTTATAACTGATGTAGAAAATGTGCTAATTTGATTGCCATCTGCATATTCATGATTTCTATCAACAAAAATTTCAAAATTTGTGGCGATTGCTGGTGTAACATTTACATCAAATTCTTTAGAATTTAGAGATGATGTACTAGATGAAATAATCATTCGTCCATCTTTGTTGGGAGAAAAAATGTTCTTAAAACCGAGTAAGTTTTTTGTATTTATATCTTCTTCAATTTCATCTTTTAAAAATTGACGTTTGGTATTTACAATCGTATTTTCGGGCAAAGGATTGTCTAAAGAATCTGTAGGAATTACCACCAACATTGTAAAATCTGTTCCACCAGCTTCAATGCTTGGAGGTCCTAAATAGGTTTCTAAAGAGTTCGCTTTTAATTGAGGCGTAATTTCAAAATTTCCAGAAATTTGGTTTTGTTCAGTAATCAATTTCCAAAAAACATATCCTCTTTTTTTAGTGATGAATTTTGGAATTCTATAGGTAAGTCTTTCATCTTTTAAAACAGGAGATACAAGTGTGTTTCCATAACTATTTGAACAATATAATTGTGGTTTTATATTGGTTGATGATTCAAAAGAAAGTATAACTTCAGTGCCAGCTTCAAAGGTGTTTTGTGTTGTAAGTAATAAAAAATTTGGAGCATCATTTTTTATGTTTTGAGCGTAAAATGTAGCACTCAAAAAACAAATTAATACTATTAAAAATTTTCCATGTAAACTCATTATCTAGGATTTCCTATAAAATTATTCATCTCTATATTAATAAAACCATAGTTGGGATGTGCTATTTTTTGCAATTCAGTATTTTTATGATTTAGAATTCTGTCTGAAACTATTTTATTCGCAATTTCAGCATTAGGCAAACCATTTACGTAACAATCTTCCATATTTGCATTGATGATTTCTACCTTTTTATCATCAACGAAAGGATACTCAAAATTTTGTTTTCTTTCCTGTCGAATGCCATCTTTCAAAAACAAATGATCTACCCAAATTAATTCTTTTTCAGCAGTATAATAGGTAATTAATAATTGTGGCACTGTAATTTCTTGAAGTCCGCTATTAAAAACAGTTCCAGAAATTGAGTTAGCATTCATATTTACATCACTTAAAACAGCATCTTTATACAAATCTGAATTGCTAACATTCCCTGCAGCTTGTAGATTGAATTTTGTAGGTTGCTCCTCTAATTCAACAGGTGTAAACTCATCTGGATTAAATTTATTCGGAATAGAATCTTGTGTTTTAGACCAAGCAATACCCTCAAAATTAATTTTAAAAGCAGTTATTTCTTTGGGCATTAACTTGTGTTTTACGTGATATTTTGCATTATACGTTGCCAATATTTTATTAGCATCATTATACAAAGTTCCTTTTAAAACAATATCAGAAGGCACATTATCAATATTTTGAATTTCGCCAATAATGGAATAACGATTATCTCTTTTTACCAATTTTGCAGATAAAATTTCTAAAACAGGTTGTTTTAAAACATCTTCATGATAGGTTTGTTCTGTGGTAATTCTTCGTCTGCCTTGGTTAAAATACTTGGTTTCATTTTTAGAGTACAATTGATCTGGAGGCGTATCTAAATCCACATTTTCTGGCTCAATAAACCAGTTTCCTTTTATCTTTAAAAGTGTTTTATAATCTATTCTTTCAATTTTTTCTAAAGGTGTTATCCAATTTGTAGTTACTTTTAAAGTCGCTAAACTATCTGTTTTTGTAAGAACTTTAGTTTCTATGGCATCTAATTTTGCATACGAACTTAAAATACCGTCAGTTACAGACATTTCCAGCATAAATTGCGAAATTGGTAAATTTGCTTTTGGATTTATGAGTTGATAACTTTTTTCAAATTGTTTAAAATCGATGGCATCATAATAGGCAGTTATTGCATTTTCTGGAGTTCTTTGAGAATCGTTTTTTAGATAAAATAAATACAAACTGTACCCTAAAATCAACATTAAAAAAACCGTCCAAATATGTGTGAATTTTAAAAGTCCGTTAGAAAACTTTTTATAACATGTATTTAATTTCAAATAAGCAGGCGCAACTTTTTCTTTCGTTTTTAGGCTGATTACAAAAATGGATTGTATGTTGAGTATAAACGCAATAATTACTGTTAAAAACGGAATAATGCCCCACATTATTTTTAACCAAGTAGCTACTTCATCTTTTGGTAAAATGCTAGAAAGTGGAGGCACATTTAGTTTTTCCCAAACCATAACGCCGTTTTCTAAAGGTTGCAATCTTTGCCAGCCACAGAAATATAAAATAGGATCGTAAAATTTATCGTTCGAAAAAATATACTTCAAATTATATTTTTCGGGCGTTGTTAAAAACTGTTGCAAAGAACCAATTCCTGCAACTCCTTTAAATTTTGAATTTTCTAAACGTTCTATGGGTCTTGTGGTTAATTCTGGCAAACGTCTTGCAGAATGGTAATTGCCATCTACACTCATGGCATTTGTTTGTGCAGACAACCAAGCCATTTGATCGCCAAAACCGAGTGTTAAAAATCGCCATTGATCATGCTGATCTTGGTTTAGGAAATTTACAATTGGTAACATTTTAATTTTTTGTGGTTGAGAAGGTCTAAAATAGCCTAGACTCATAGTAAAAATCACCATAAATAAAAATAGCGAAGCCAAAAAGCCTGCAAAAATTCTATGGTACACTGCCCCAAATTTTGTTTGAATTAATTGTTTTAAATCGCCTTCTACAAATCTGTACACAAATTCTCCAAAAAGAGGTAAAGACATGATGGATGCCCAAAGTGTAAACCTGTCTAACGTTAAAATATTAAAAGCATTTTCGCCTAAAATTATTTTAGGAATTGAGGTGGTTCCTCCAGTTCCTAACAAGGTTAACATGGCAATTGATAGCCCAAAAAATAAATAACGTTTGCTAAAATATCTGTAAAAAATGTAAGGTAAAAGCAATAATAAAATTCCCCAAGGAATAAAAAAGAACACCAAACCAGAAGATGTAATTTCTAAAAAATTATCTCTAGAGCCATGTGGAATAGGAACTTGTGTTATTGGGTTGTTTTTTGAATTGATCCAATAAGGTAACAAACAGCCAATAATTAACGCTAAGGAAAGCAACCCAAAAGTCATGTTTCTTTTAAACTGTTTGCCAAAATTTTTAATGAATAATCTAAAAGTTACTTCCTTGTAAGAGTTTACTTGTTCTCTAGAAATATCTAAAATTACCATGCCAATTAATGGGAAAATAAAGAAAATCATTCCAAAAATAGGCGTAACATGATGTGAGGTTACTGTAACTGCAATTAAAGAAAGAGATGTAAATAAGTATTTATATTTCCCTGTTTTTAACCATAAATAAATTTCGGGCAGGGCATGCAATAAAACAGAAATTCCAATAATACTTGGCAATTGACCAAAAACGTGCAAGGTTTCTAAAAAAGATGATGAAAAAACGGCCAAAAGTGCAGCATACCCAGCAACTGTTCTGTTGGCTGTCATCAACAAAGAAAAACGATACACACCAGTTATAAATAAAATAACTGCAATAATGGCCACTGTAAAAAGTCCAAATTTTAATCCACCTAATAAAGACAAAGCTGCAATAGCTTGATGTACCAAAGGTGGATAACTCATTACTGTAAAACCTGTGTACCATTTATAGTTCCAAGGTTCAAACCAACTGGTACTATAATGTTCTGCAAAAAATAGATGAATTAAAGCATCATAGGTAGTCTCTAAAGTAAAAAATATGGCACTTCCATGAAAAGCAATTGCTAAAAGTAAGGCAACAATTAAATATTTATTAGAGGTTTCTTTCATTAAAATATATCTATTTCTTTAGATACTGTAAAGATAATCGTTTTAAATTATCGTTGAAATTATCATGAAAATTAATTTAGCATAGGTAAAATGTCATTCGTCTAACTAAAACATTCGTTTAGTCTGTAAATTGAAATATAAGGCTGATTCTTAAAGTAAATTTGCAGTGTAATTAATACTTAAAAACACCTAAAGATGAAAGTTTTAGCAATAGATGACCAAAAATTAGTTTTAATCCCATTAGAAATTAGACTAAAAGAATTAGGTTATGAAGTAACAACAACAACTTCTGCTTTAAAAGGAATAGAATTATTCGATTTAATACAACCAGATTTGGTAATTGTTGATATTAATATGCCAGAAACATCTGGAATTGAAGTTGTAAAACACATCAGACAAACTAAAAATGTAGCAACGCCAATAATGATTTTATCTGGAAATACAGATGACGCAATTATCTCTAAAGCGTTTGATTTAGGTGTAAACGATTACATGAAAAAACCATTGAGCCTGCAAGAAGTTTGTGCAAGAACCAAAAGATTAATTGGCGCTCCAAAATTAGATAATAATAATACAAAAACGTATAAAGATGTTGTAATTCAACAAAGATGTGTGGGTGTTGTAATACCTTGTTATGATGAGGAAAAAAGATTACTAAGTGATGAGTTTACAACTTTTATAGAAAAAAATTCTGGTTACCATTTGTGTTTTGTAAACGATGGCAGTAAAGATAATACCTTACAAGTTTTAAACGATTTAAGAAAAGGTAGAGAAGACTTTATAACCGTTTACGATTGTGAAAAAAACGGAGGAAAAGCAGAAGCTGTAAGATTGGGAATGTTGCACATGGCAAAGCACGAAGACCTAGATTATATTGGGTTTTTAGATGCAGATTTATCTACAGATTTAGCAGATTTTGATGATTTGGTTAAAACCATTGAAACAACCGATTATAAAATAGTAAGTGGTTCTAGAATTAGTAGAATGGGTGCAGATATTACCAAAGAGTCTGCAAGAAAAGTAATTAGTTTAACCATTAATTATATCATCAGAAAGATTTTAAAAATGGATTTTAAAGACACGCAATGTGGTGCTAAAATTTTTCATAAAGATGTAATTGAGGTTTCTTTTAAAGACAAATTTGTAACACAATGGATTTTTGATGTAGAAATCTTTAAGAGAATAACGTTGCATTTTGGTTTGGCAAAAGCAAAAGAAATGCTTTGTGAGCAACCTTTAAAAAGATGGATACATGCTGATGGTTCTAAATTATCAATGAAAGACTCTATAAAAATTGTGGGTCAATTAGGGCAAATTGCTTGGACGTATAGAAGTAAAAAAACCATTTCAAAAAAAGAAACTCAAAGTAATTTAAGTGTTATAAAGAACCAACCTGTAATATCTAAAATAGCTTCTTAATGAATACAGGAGTAATTATAATTTTCTCAAAAGAAGAAGAAAAAATTAACGATACAGATGTGGATACACTAGTTAATCAACTTCCATATAATTTATGTTTTGTTAATAATGGTAAGAAAGATGATACCCTTAGTTTTTTGTTGGATATAAAAGAGCATGCAAAAACAAATGTTGTAGTAGTAGATCTTAAAAAAGAAAATGGTTTAAAAAATGCCATTAAAGCAGGAGCAAGGCTATTGTTAAGTGATGCTGATTATGACTTTATCATCTATTTAAAATCGAATATGATACAATGTTTAGATTCTTTAAACGAGTATATAAAAGAATTTAAAAACAAAAAAGAATTATTTACAGCCATTCCATCAAGATCGCAAAGAAGTGTTTTAAATGATGTTTTTCCGATATCAGAATTTTTAAAAATTAAAAAACACGTTCCATTTTTTTAAATGGTGCTGCTTAAATTTAACTTGGTAAATCTTTTTTATTCTTAACCCTAAAACAATTCTCGCTCCCTAAAAACTGTGGATTCCCAAATTCTTCGCTCCAAAAGCCTTCCAGAATATCTTTGGTGAAACATTTGTAAACCACAGTGCCATAATACATGTCATTTTCATCACCCATATACTTAAAGTTGATGACCAAAATATTGTCTTTAAAAAAACCAACGCCAAATTGTTCTTGACTTTTGTTGATGAGCCATTTTGCTATAATGCTATTGTTTTCATCTAACGTTAAAGAAAGTGTGCCTTTATAGGTTTCATCGGAATCGTTTTGGTTTGTGCCTATAATTGTGTAGTCTCCTAGAATATTTTTTATCGTCATTTTTTTATGAA
Source organism: Polaribacter sp. Hel_I_88 (assembly GCF_000687935.1). Taxonomy (NCBI): domain Bacteria; kingdom Pseudomonadati; phylum Bacteroidota; class Flavobacteriia; order Flavobacteriales; family Flavobacteriaceae; genus Polaribacter; species Polaribacter sp. Hel_I_88. The sequence continues at coordinate 3,197,748 of NZ_JHZZ01000001.1, forward strand.
TTAATGCCCTAATAAAGTTGATTTTTCTCTTTTAATAAACTCTTTTAATGTTGTGGTTGTCTTGCCAGTTATTTTAAAATAGTTGTTTGTAATCTCTGGTTCTTTCTCTAACCTTGGTAAGAAATGTAGCAGCGTTATTACAAAAGCAAAACTACTTTCCATACCGCTTTTTCTTTTTTTAAAATAAAAACGAATAGGATTTATACTTTTAAATTGAAACTTGGTGCCAGTAACAGTTGTCATTATTTTGGTTACTTCGTCAAAGTTTTTATTTTCTGAACCTGTTATCTCAAAGATATTATTTTCATATTTATGAAACGATTGTAAGAGTATAGCTATAACTTCTGCAATGTTTTTTACATCTATCCAATTAAATTTAGCTTGTTTTGCAGGCAGTGTTATTGTTTTATCTTCTAAAATTTCTGCAAGTAACGTTGTTGTTAAGTTTTGCATAAAATAACTTGGACGCACAAAAATATATTGAAAGCCAATCAATTTTATCAAGCGTTCTATTTTATTATGTGGTATTATGTTGCTTTTTTCTGCACCTTGTACCGATAAAAAAACTATTTTTTCTATTCCGTTTTTTTTGGCGGATTCTAAAAGGGGTTTAAAATATCGGTTAACTTCTGCGATTTGAGGTGGGCGTAATAAAAAAAGTATTTCGATATCTTTAAATGCACTAGTATACGTTTGCGGATCTTTAAAGTTAAATGTTCTGTAGCCTAAGTTTGGCTGATTCCGAAAGTTGTTTTTTGCGCTTGCAATATTTCTAACAGCAACAATTATTTCGGCTTTATTGGTTAGCGTATTCAGAAAGTTGACAACTTCCGTTCCAATATTTCCTGTGGCTCCTGTTATTAATATTTTGTTCATTTTACATTAAATTACAAACTGTATGCAGTATAAATTTCGATAAAAAATAGAAAGCATGCAAATTAACAACGTTTATTATTTTCAACTGAATTTTTGCCTGTGTTCTCGATACAATTTCGATGAAAAAATCGAAATCACTCGAACTGACATTGCTTTATTTTATTTATTTGTTGGTTTTTTTGCCTAAACTTCTCTAAAAACTGTTGCATTTTAATTCAGTTAGGTTACAATGTGGTTAAGTGTTGTTACATTGTAGTTCAGTTGGGTTGCAATGTGGTTAAATTCTGTTACATTTTAGTTCAGTTGGGTTACTTATTCATAAAGTGGACTTACTTAGTGGTTCGTTTAGGTTACTTAGTCATAAAGTGGACTTACTTAGTGGTTCGTTTAGGTTACTTTGTCATTAAGTGGACTTACTTAGTGGTTCGTTTAAGTTACTTAGTGATAAAACACACTTCCTTATAGGTCGGTTTGGGTGACTTAGTGTTAAAACGCACTTCCTTATAGGTTGGTTTGGGTGACTTAGTGTTAAAACGCACTTACTTATAGGTTGGTTTGGGTTGCTTAGTGTTAAAACACCAATGCTTTTATATATATGTAAGTGGTTTTGCTACAAAATGCAGTTGCTGTTTCGTAAAAATCATTTTATGTTTTGTTTTTACTCAATTTCTATGGCATCAATTTGTTGCATTATCTTGTGTGTTTCTGTGAGCGATACAATAATTTTTGAATAATGAAAAATATCATCATATTCTAAAACCCTGCCTTTTCTATCTTTTAACCATTTTTGTGCTGGTTGATAGCCACCAATATAAAATTCCCAAGCAATTAGTGGCACATTGTCAAAATATTGGGTGTCATTTATCCACACTTTGCCTTTTAATGCTGATGTGTTCTCGATTGTGCTAGCACTAACATGTGGTTCGTAGCCAATATCGGTTTTGGTAATTTTCCTGGTGATGCTATTATCGCCTTCACCTGTATAGTTGGTAATAAAATCGTTTACTTTATCACTTTCTAGCAAATGCAATTGGCGAAGTTCTGAGCCTAATTGTACCAATTGCCAAAAGCGTTCTTTAATTTGCAAGGGGTTTAAACCCCTTGTGATAGGAAAAGGAACTCGTGGAAAATCGATCTTTAAAAACTCTTTGTACTTTTCTCTGTAAGTGGGTGAGTGCAAAACTGCGTAGATATAATCTAACAAATCTAAAGGTGAAAAATACTTGTTATGCTCAACTTGTTTCAGCAGTTCATGGTCTTCTACAAACTCTAAACCAATTTTTTTAGCAATTTTATTAACAATTTTTAGGTTTAAGTTTGGTGTTCTTTTGGTTGATGAATTTTCTGTGGATATTTGATTGGTTTCTTCTGGATATAAATAGAGAGGGAAAACAGTACCTCCTCCTCTTCTGTAAATATTTTGATCTGTTAAATTTTTAGAACTAAAAACAACATTCCAATCATTACCACCAGCTGCTTGTCCTTGTCTGCAAATTATTAAACCTATATTTTCATTTATTAAATGACTTAAAACTTTTGGATTTTGTCTGGCTACAAAATAAGAATTATAAAAAACTTTTCTAAAATCAAAAGGTCTGTATTGGATGCGTTGTATTTGTCCTATTATTTCATCTTTTGAAACATTTGATCTAGTAATATTTGCATCCCATTTATCTTTATCTTTTATTACTAAATTATAATATTTACATACTTCTTCTGTTGTAATATCTTGATTTAAAAAATGCTCTATTTTTGATTTCAATTCTTCAGAATTGAATCCTATTGCTAGATTATCTCTTTTTGTTAATAACCCAAGAGAATTTAACGGAAATAAATCTTTAATAAAAAACCCTTTTTTATAAATATCCTCAACTTCATAATCTTTTTGAACCATAAAGTAATTTGGTGCATTATTGGGTAGTTTTTGATAATCAATCGTTTTTAAAGAATTTTCAATTAAAAAATCATATTTAAAATCTCGTTTTCCAAACAAATCATAATGGAAAACTTGCCCCAATTCATTTGATTTCTTTTTTCCTGTTTTTACAAAGATGTTAATAGAAACTCCCTGTTCAATATCAAAAACATTTATATCTGCACTTCCATCAGGTGCAGTTTCCTTCTTTTTTGCATTTCCATGTAAATCAATCGTGTAAATTTTATCGTATGTTTTTAATAAATTCCAACGCATTCCTCTAAAAGTTGGGTTGTCTAAAAAACCATGAGGGTTTATAAAGGCTAAAACTCCAGCTTCGTTTTTTTCGATATAATGTTGCCCATATCTTAAAAACTTTACATAATCATCATTTATAAATTTAGAATTCTGTTCTTTTAACTTCTCTTTTCCTCCAGGTTCTTTTTTATAATCGTCCATTAAACCCATAATCCAATCGCCTTTATTGGCACTTTCTCCACTATAAGGTGGGTTGCCAATAATACACATTACTGGTGTATCTCTTTTAATATGGTTGGCTTCGTTTGCCTCAGAACTTAACCAATTGGCAAAAAGTGTACCTGTATCTTTATGATATTCCTCTAAAGAATTGGTTAAATAAATTTTGGTTCGTCCAGCACCAACGTCTCCAAAAGTGGGGAGATAGCCAGTTTCTTTTAAGAGTAAATCTATTTGCAAATGTGCCATTGCATAACTTGCCATTAACAACTCGAAACCATTTAAACGAGGCAATAAATCGTTTGCTGCATAGCTGCTCCAAATACCAGATTGCCCTTTAAATTTTTTATGAACGTGTTTTATAACTTCTGCCAAAAAAGTTCCTGTACCAGTTGCAGGGTCTAAGATTTGTACTTTGTGTACTTCTTTATCAACCTCTGTATAGCCACTTTTAAAACGGTTGTCTGCAATATCTGTTTTTACTTTTACAGTGGTTTTGCTGGTATCTGCCAAACCTTGTGATAAATTAAAATCGGTTTTTAAAACATCGTCTACAGCTCTAACAATAAAGTTTACAATTGGGGCAGGTGTGTACCAAACACCTCTTGCTTTGCGCAATTTAGGATCGTATTCTGCTAAAAACGTTTCGTAAAAATGAATGATGGGATCTTCCATCTTTGTGGCTTTTCCGTAGTTTTTTAGAATTTCTTCTACATTACACGCCAAAAATATTTCGGATAGGTTTTCTACAATCCATTTTATACGATCATCGATATCTGGCCCAGCAATATAGCCAAAGAGTTTTCTTAAAAACGGGTTCGATTTTGGAATAAGTTCTGCTGCTTCTTGTCTGCTAAAGGTGTTTAAAGTGGGGTCGTGCAAACGTGCAGCAAACATACCATAAGCAATGGTTTGTGCATATACATCTGCAAAACCTTTGGGAGTAATATCATGAATTAAAATGTCTTTAAACGCCAACATTTGCTCTTTTAAGGTGCTGTTTTCTTGGTTTACAACATCGCTATTTAAGGCTTTTTCTATAACATCGGACAATAAACGAGCTTTACCAGCCATCATTTCTGCCAGTTTTTTAGAGCTTTTTATATTCTGACTAATGTGTGTTGCAAAATCTTTAATAAGGTTGGTAAAGGTGTCAAAGTTTTCTGCAAGGGGCTGAATCCCCTTTTCGGTTATTTCGCCAATGGCAATTTTGGTGATAAATTCGCCATCTTGATAAATATGAAAATCGATATAATCTGTAAAAATAAGATTGGTTAAGGATGCTTTGTATCTATCAAACTGTTCTTTATTGCCAGTTTTCTTTTTGCCTAGTAAATCTTTATCGCCAATATCTTTGGCTTCTATAAACCCAACAGGAATTTCTTTTTTGGTTAAAATATAATCTGGAGCGCCACAAGATTGTCTTTTGGGTTCGTTTGTGGCTCTAATATCTGGCAAAATGGATTCTAGGAGTTGTGTTTGTTGCACAACACTTGTTAAATATACAGAATTTTCGTATCTTATTGGATGCAAGGCACAAAAATATACCAAGAAAAACTGTTCAATAATTTTCAGTTGAGCAGTCGAGTTCCTAAGACCAATTTTTATCGTCGTTTATCTGTAGTTTTAAAGTTAGATTTTTTAAGGAATCAGACGAAATTGTACTATGGTAACTGCGGACAAAAAAGTATTGATCCTATCGTTTTTTTTAAACTCTGTTTAGTCGGGTATTTAGAAAACATCATAAGCGACCGTAAGTTAATCGAGCATTGTAGCATGCGTATGGATATCCTTTATTTTTTAGGCTATGACATAGATGAAGTTCTTCCTTGGCATTCTACAGTAAGTAGAACGCGTCAATTGTATCCAGAATCTGTATTTGAAACTTTATTTACTCATGTTTTTAAAATGTGTTTTGATAAAGGTATGGTTAGCGGACACACCCAAGCCATTGATTCAGCTCCTGTAAAAGCCAATGCTAGTATGGACAGTTTAGAACTTAAAGTACCTGCATCAGATTTAGAATCTCACTTAGCTTCTGTGCGTCAAATTAGCGAGCGAGATAAAGCGGTTTATCGCAAAGCAAAAGAAAACAAAGCAAGTTTAGAACAACAAACTATTACAGCCAACAAAAAACAATTAGATAGTATTACTGCAAGAAATAAGCGCTGGTCAATCACACAAGATCATCGTCCAGGGGCAGGTAATAAAGGCTCTAGATACACGAGTAATAAAACGCATTACAGTCCAACAGACCCTGATGCTCGAATCAGCGTTAAACCAGGAAAAGCTAGAAAATTAAATTACATGAGTCAGCTTAGTGTAGACACGGGACATCATGTTATTTCGGATGTTCAGGCTTACCATGCAGACCATAAAGACAGTCAATGTTTAGAAGATATTAGCGAGCGATTATCAAATCGATTAAACAGCTTTGGTTTAGTTTGGGAGAACTGCGTAGCCGACACTGGATATAGTAGTGGTGAAGTATATGCGTATTTAGAAACAAAAGGATTAAAAAGTTTTATTCCTCCACATGGCACGTACAAAGGAGGGCCAGATAATTTTAAATATTACAGCATCCCAGATTTGTATCTGTGTCCACAAGGCAAGGTTATTCCCTTTAAGAAAGTGTTTTTTGAAAGTAAGAATAACACTAAGAAAAAGGAATACAGAGCTTCGAGTAAAATCTGTATAGACTGCCCATTAAAAGGGAGTTGTTTAGGGAAATCGAAAGAGAAAAAGTTTACAGTTACCTTTTATAGAGATGAATATGAACGCAATAATCAAAGAATAAATAGCCGACAAGGTAGGTATATGAAAGGTAAGCGGCAAAGTACTGTAGAGCCTGTTTTTGGAACACTTACACAGTTTCTAGGACTAAGGAAAATAAATACTATCGGAATCAAACAAGCTAACAAAGTAATGCACCTGTCTGCTATTGCTTATAATTTGAAGAAGTATCTAAAATTTGTCAATAAAAAGGTAAAAAGCGGGGTAAAAACCCCACGATTAACCTTTTTATATAAAAACTTCTTTATACCGGTAATTTACTCGGTTTTAAGACCACTAAAATTTAGATTTATATACTGCTAAAATTAATATTAAAAGCCTAAAATCATGAGTTTTAACATTAATTACTTATAAATTATAGGGTTGTGCAACGATTACAGTTGTTGTAAATCGCCTCTAAAAGTATGTTCGGTTGCGTTACCAAGTGTAAAACGTTGGTTTAAATTGTTGATGTAGTTTTCTAAAGTCATAGCTTAGTTTTATTTCTTAGCAATAAGGCTTAAAAATAGGTTTTTTGAGTTTAGAAATAAGGAAAAGGATTAATTTTTTTTGGGATGAATTCGCGGATATGTTTTTAGACTTTTTGTATCAGAACTTGTTCTCGATACAATTTCGATGAAAAAAATCGAAATCACTCGAACTGACATTGTTGTATCAAGTTTGCTTTTTAAATATGACCACATAGAAACATAGGGCACATAGCTTGTGTGTGTTCTCGATACAATTTCGATGAAAAAATCGAAATCACTCGAACTGACATTTCTTTAGTATCCGTTTTTAGGTATATGCTGTCAGTTCGAGTGAAATTTCTTTTTCAGAAATTTTGTATCGAGAACTTTTAGTGTTTGAATTAAATTTTTAATTGAATTTTTATGAGTGTTCTCGATACAATTTCGATGAAAAAAATCAAAATCACTCGAACTGACATTGTTGTATCAAGTTTGCTTTTTTAAATATGACCACATAGAAACATAGGGCACATAGCTTGTGTGTGTTCTCGATACAATTTCGATGAAAAAATCGAAATCACTCGAACTGACATTGTTGTATCAAGGTTGCTTTTTAAATTTTACCACATAGAAACATAGGGCACATAGCTTGTGTTTAAATGCAATAATTATACTTTGCTAATCTAAAGGACTTTTTAGGAGAAGTCTCACAAATACGAGCACACAAAGTTGAGCAATCGTATGTGATTTATTAGTTGGCTAGTTTCAATTAAAAAATGTTTTAATTTCAGTAATGGTTTAAAAGACAAAACTGTGCTAAATAATTGTTTGTCACTCTAAATTTATTTCGGGGTCTTAGTTTGCAGTGATGATTTATAAATATTTAAATTAAACTCCCAAAACAATAGAAGCATCAATACCTAGTTTGATACTAATTTGTTTAGCTACTTTTAAGGTTGGTTCACTTTTACCATTTAAATATTCGCTAACTCTGGAAGTGCTTACTTCTAAAAGTTCAGATAATTTTTTTTGATTTAAGTTCATTTCTGCCATTCGTAGTTTTATAACATCAACTAAAGAAGGTTTTTGAATAGGGTAGTATTGTTCTTCAAAATCTGACACCAAGTCTGACAAAATATTTAATTCAATATAGCCTTTTGCATCTTGATTTTCAATATTATTTGGGTCTTGTAAAAGTGTTTCCACACGTTCTACAATTGTATTGTATTCTTTTTCTGTTTTAATCATCTTTAATTTTTTTAAAAATAAATAAAATTACTACATAAAAAAGCAAAGTTTTAAGCTTATAACTACTTTTTTTTCTTAAACCTCAATTTTCCTAATTCAATTTCAATAGCTGTTCTTGCTAACATTGTAAATATAAATGCGCCCAAAGCCCAAATACCAATGGTTACACCAATTTCTATACCTGTTGGTGTATATTCTGATATTTTTCCATAAGGTCCAGGAATAAAACCAGGTACAATAAGTCCGAACCCTTTTTCTATCCAAATGGCTACAAAGAGCATAAAACAAGAAGCGTACAAAAACCTATAATTGTTTCTTAACTTATGAAAAGTAAGCATTATTGTAGCAATAACATTTAGAGATATGGCTGTCCAAATCCAAGGTAATAGTGCTGTTTTGCCTTCTAAACCAAAGAATAAATAATACGCACTTTCACTATGATGTGTAGGGAAATAGAATTCTTTAAAGAGTTCAGAAATCAACATTATTAAATTAATTTGAGCAGCAACAGTTACTATAATTGCTATTTTATTGATGGTTTTATCTTTAATTATAAATGCAGTATTAGATCTTATAACTGCTAACACTAAAATGATAAGTGCAGGACCAGCTGCAAAAGCAGATGCTAAAAAACGTGGGCCTAATAAAGCGTTGTTCCAAAAAGGTCTTGCTTGTAAACCTTGGTATAAGAAAGCTGTTACTAAGTGAATACCTACAGCCCAAAAAACTGATAATATAGATCCTGGAATATACACTTTTGGGTTTGATTCTTTACCTTGATAATGCCTAAACAGAATGTAAAAAGGAATGGAAATATTTAAAAATAAATAGCCATTAAGTACAATAACATCCCAAGCAAGCATAGAATCTGGGAAGTTAAAAACACCAAGTCCTGGAATCATGTGCCATAAAACTGATGGGCCTCCCATATCTGCCACTACAAATGCCAAGCACATTATTAAGGCTGCAACAGCCAAACCTTCTCCTATTAAAACAGCTTGTTTAAAATCTACATCTTTTAAAATATACGTAGGCATTACCAACATTACAGCAGCAGCTGCAACTCCCACAAGAAATGTAAAGTTAGAGATGTATAAACCCCAACTTACACGATCGGTCATACCAGTTACACTTAAACCATGCTCTAACTGAATGGAATAACAATACATACCAATTAACATAATGAGCGTTAAAAATCCCATCCATAAATGATATTTTAAAGAGCCTGTTGTAATTACTTTCAGGCTATCTTTTATTAAACTGATCAGTACTTTTGCTATTCTCATTATAATTTTATTTTGGTGAAAATCAATTTTGAAAAATAGCAAAGCTGTAAATTCAAAATTCTTCGTTGCAATAATCCCACTTTTTGGCTAATTTTTTTGGTTGATACTCTTTTGGCTCACTTTTCTTAGCTGTTTTATTTTGTTAATCCATAAAATACCAAAACTTAGGTTCTGTACCTAAATCTTCTTTTAATCTAAATACTTTTTTGTTTTCTAATACCCAACGAATGGTGCTATCTGGATCTAACAAGTTTCCGAAAATTCTTGCACCTGTTGGGCAAGCTTCTACACAAGCAGGATTTTTGCCAGCTCTAGATCTTTGTACACAAAAAGTACATTTTTCCATGACACCTTTTTTACGCATTCTGTTTCCAAGATAGTGCTGATCTTTGTTTATTTCTGCTTCTGGAACTTCTGGTTTGCTCCAATTAAAACGACGACCATCATAAGGACAAGCTGCCATACAATATCTACATCCAATACACCAATCGTAATCAATTACAACCAAACCATCATCTTCTCTCCAAGTTGCTTGAACAGGACAAACATCAACACAAGGAGGATTATCACAATGAAAACACTGTGTACCCATGTAAAAATGCCCTTCTGCAGGAACTTCATGATAATAATTATCATCAGCCTCGTTAAAGTTTAATCCTTTTCCATCTTCCATTTCATGAATTCTGATGTATTGCATTTCAGAATTCCTATCTTGGTTATTTTCTTCTACACATGCAGTTACACAATTCATATACCCTTGGCACTTAGAGATGTTGAAAGCATAGCCAAAAAGCACATCTTCTTCAGCATTTTTAGAGGACATAGTTAGGTTTTTACCCGTTCTTAATTGATAAGAACGCACCAATCTATCTACAGTTTTTTCTTTTTCGGAATCCGTCATTAACTTATAGTTTCCTTTAAACTGTTCTTCCCAGTCTATTTGTGCTTTTTCTTTTGATTCACTAGAAGTTACAGTACTGCAAGAAGTAGCAACTGCACCAGCTCCAATTAATAAACTTGCTGTTAATTTTCTAAAAGCTGTTCTTCGATCCATTTTTACATCAAAAACCTGATCAAAACCATCTTTATGACGTTCATCTCCAATAGCGGCATTTACTGCACCATCAAAAAACTCTTGGTCGCTTATTGGTAATTCTTGTTTTTGTTCATGAGAACCACAACTACCTTCACTATTTCCACAACCACAAGCCGTTTTTTCTTGCACAACTTCTTGTGGCTGAGAATTACAACCACCACCAGAACTACTTCCACAACCACAACCTCCAGAAGATTGCTGTTTGGTAGCGCTATTTAAATTCAACTTAAAATATTTTTCAAATAAGCTCATAGGTATATTTTGTATTAAATAATTGATGTTAACAAAAGTTATACATCAATTAAATTTTTATTTGTTTCTTTCTTTTTCTACTCTAGAATTAAATTGCACAGGCAATCTTGTTTCAAAAGAGGGTTTATGAGGATCGTGACAACTTACACAGGTCATAGAAGCTCTTGGTGGTGCCCAGCCTCCAATACGTTTTCCATGTGCACCACCTTTCCAATCTTCAAATTGCGATGTATGGCATTGGCTACAAAGATTGTAACTTTTGTTAAAATCTATTTTTTCGCCAGTAATACTGTGCAATTCATCCATATTATTAGAGTTGTGGCAGGTTACACAATTCATAGCATTTTTATTTGCATGGGCAATTTTAATATTCCAATGGGCTTTTTTATAATCTTTTCCTTTTATTTTTGATAAAGGTTCTGAATGGCACTCTGTACATTTAAAAGAAGCGATTTGACTTTTGCGATCAGGAATTAAAAAGGTTTTACCATCTTCTGTAATTTCGATTAATTTTACATCGCCAAAATGAGCCTCTGAAGTTGTTTCAATTCCCTTAAAATCTTTTCCTTTGGCTTCAATTTTATCAATTATAGTGTGATATTCATCCTCTTTGTGTTTACAAGAAGATGCTAAAATCACTATTAAAAAGCAACTGATAAATAGCAAATATGTGTAGCTGATTTTATTCATTGATGTTGTTTTTTTTAATGAAAATTCCAATATCTTCTGTTATTTTATTATTTAAAACATGGCATTGTCTGCAGTTTACTCTTTCTGGATGTGTAACTCTAATTTCTTTAGGAGCTGTTGGCCCTGCATGACAAGACAAACAATTTTCTCTTAATTGCAATTGATGAGGTATTGTAGGTGGACTGCCTAACAACGCATTGTTAACTCCAATTTTAGGAACATCAAACTTTGTAGCATTTGTGCCTTTAAATAACGAATTTGTTTCTTTACTTACATGACATTGTTTGCAATTCACAAAGTTTGGATGAGGTGTAATAGGAGTATAGGCATTAAATTTTGCTACAAAACCACCATTTTGATGGCATTTTAAACAGTCTTTGCCACCCATCGTTTTTTTCTCACTTACAGGATGTGGAATGTATGGAGGTGCACCATAAAAAGCTCGATTATCATAATAGGTTTCTAATGTTCTTTGATGGTTTTCATCTACAGGCATATTTGCATAGTCTAAAGAAAACTCTGAACCTTTAAAAATACCAATTTCAGTAGGAATTGGGATTTCCTTTTTACTTTCTATAGGCATGTAAGCTTCTTCTTGTCCTTTATAGTAGCTGTAATTCCAATTTAGAATAAAGCCTATAAAAAGGAGTACGAAAAACGATATGATTCCAAATCTCTTTTTCATAATTAGGCTTTTTCTATTTTAACAGCACATTTTTTATAGTCTGGTTCTTTAGAAATCGGACAAAAAGCATCTATGGTAACATCATTAATCATCATGTTTTCATCAAAGAAGGGTACAAAAACTTGCCCAATGGTTGGCAAACCTCTTTCGTTTATAGAGGCTGGTAATGTGCAAGAACCTCTTCTTGATGTTACTTTTATTTGCTCACCATTCCTAATACCCATTTTTGCAGCATCATCAGGATGTAATTCAACATACGCATTTGGCATAGCTTTGTGTAAAACAGGAATTCTTCTGGTCATAGAACCTGTGTGCCAATGTTCTATAACTCTACCTGTGTTTAGCCAAAAAGGATATGTTGCGTCTGGCATTTCTGGAGCAGGTTCAAAAGGCCTTTGCCAAATAATAGCTTTACCATCAGGTTTTCCATAAAAATCAAACTCTGACCCCTTTTTACAAGCAGGATCGTATTTTTCGTTAAAACGCCATTGTGTAGATTTCCCATCAACATAAGGCCAAATAACACCAGATTCTTTTTTCAAAACCTCTAAAGGTGCCATTTCATGTTTTTTACCTTCATGAAATTGACGGTATTCATTAAAAATTTCTTCTACGTGATTTTCTTTTGTGTATGGAAATAAATCTCCATAACCCATTCTTTTTGCAACTTCTATAAACATCCAAGCATCTGGCGTTGTTTCTCCTGGTCCTTCAACCATTTTTTGCCAATACTGGGTTCTTCTTTCTGAATTTCCATACAAACCTCCTTTTTCTATATGCCAGCTTGCAGGTAAAATAACATCGGCAACATCTGATGTTGGAGTAGGAAACACATCAGAAACCACTACAAAACAAGAATCTTTTTTCATACCTGCTGTATACCGTTTTGTTTTTGGCAAAGAAACTAGTGGGTTTGTTGCTTGCGTCCAAATAAATTTAATGTCTCCACGATCTACAGCTCTAAACATTTCTGTTGCATGATACGTAGGTTTTGATGGAATATTTTCTACAGGAACTTTCCAAATTTTAGCAGCTAATTCTCTGTTTTTAGCATTTGTAACCATACCTTTTGGTAATTTGTGAGTAAACGTACCCACTTCTCTTGCAGTTCCACAAGCAGAAGGTTGCCCTGTTAAAGAAAAAGGTCCATTTCCTGGTTGTGATATTTTTCCTGTTAATAAATGAATATTATAAACCAAGTTATTCATCCAAGTTCCTCTTGTATGTTGGTTCATGCCCATACACCAATAAGAGACTACTTTGTTGTTTGGATTGCCATAAATATTGGCTAAATATTTAATATCTTTTACAGAAACTTTAGAGTATTTAGAAACTTTTTCTGGCGTGTAATCTTCTAAAAAAGTCTTGTAGTCTTCAAAACTAATTTTTTCTGGAATATCTTTAAACTCAAAATTATCTTCTAAACCATATCCAATATTTGTAAGCCCTTTGTTAAAATTACAATGTTTTTCTACAAAAGCCTTATTTACAAAACCATTATTCACAATTTCATAACAGATGGCATTTGCTACAGCTAAATCCGTTTGAGGTTCAAATAAGATAGATCTGTTAGATGCCATACTAGAACGTGTTGTTCTTGTTGCAAAATCTATAATTTTTGCACCTCTATTGTTTTTTTGTTCCAACATTCTAGAAAACAAAACAGGGTGCATTTCTGCCATATTATTACCCCAAGTAACAAAATAATCTGCATGTTCTATATCTTCATAACAACCCATGGGTTCATCTGCGCCAAATGTTGTTAAGAAACCTGTAACTGCACTAGCCATGCATAAACGCGCATTACAATCTAAATTATTTGTACCAATGGCACCTTTCATTAATTTTGAGGCGATATAACCTTCTGGAATTGTAGATTGCCCAGAAGTGTACATGGCAACTGAATCTTTACCATGATTTTCTATGGTCGATTTCATTTTGCTAGCCACTAAGTCTAAAGCTTCGTTGATTGGTGTTTTTACATACCTACCATTCTTTTTTACCAAAGCATGTGTTAACCTATCTTTAGCTTGTATACACATTGTTTGATGATACCCTTTTACGCACAACAACCCTTTATTAACACTACTATTTGGGTCTCCTTTTACAGCAACAGCTTTTCCATTTTCTACACCCACTAAAATTCCACAACCAACGCCACAAAAACGGCAAGGTCCTTTTTTCCAATCTAAATTTCCTTCTGGAATTCCTGCCAATTGTTCACTTGCAAAAATAATACCTGGAAACATTGTTGCTGCAGCAGTCATTGCAGCAGTGGCAGCCATTCTTTTTATAAAAGTTCTTCTACTTGATAAAGGTGCACTCATATTTGGTTGTTTTTTGGTGTATTAAAACCAGAAACCAATGCAAGTAATTTTAAACTTTCAAAGGCTTCTATTTGTTCTTTTATAATATCTTCTTGAATTGTATCTTCTGTTTCTGTAACTACAACAACGATATCTTGATTTTCTGCAGGAATTATTTCGCAATTCTGTAAGCCCGCTAATTGTTTGATCAAAACTTCTTTTTGACCCTTCATGGCGTGCGCTAAATAACTTGTGATTGGCATTTTAAAAATGTTAAATATTTACTAAATTAAAAAAAATAATTATATTTCCAAATAGTGGTATAAGTTTTTCTTATTTAGAATTACTAAATAAAGTTGGCTTTACAATTAATTGCACCCAAGCCCAATTGTTGGTATTGTTATTTGATCTACCACTTTTAATTAGACTCATACTATTAGAAGCAAACATGTGAGAATACCCAATATTCATCGAAACATCTTTTAGTAAATTTTTTGAATATACAAGGTCTAATTCAGTACCTAAATAAGTATCAGCATTGTTTATAAGCGTATTATTAGCAGCAAAATAATGTACTTTAGTTAACAAGGTAGATTTTTCGCCAGTTTTAAAAACAGCTTTTGCATAAAGGTCATTTAAACCAACATTATTTGCATGATTGCCCACATAAAAATAATCCATAAAACCATTAAATTTATGATTGGTACCATATAAAGGGAAGAAAGACTTATTTTTAGAAGAGCCATTTTGGTCAGTTCCACTTAAAACTTCAAACCCTAAACCAAAAACAGTATTATTTGGTTTGTAAATTGCTTCTAAAGCCAAATTATACGCACTTAAATCTTTGGTTGCTGTAGCTTTTCCAGATTGATAATAAGCGTTTCCTTCAAAATTAATGGTATTAATTGGGAATTTGAAAAAAGTTCCAGTTGTTTGTCTATAATTTACGCCATCTACAATGGTATTATTTGCATCAGTAAAGTCTTGAAAACCTGTGTTTAAGAATAAAAAACTCACCAAGCCTTTATTATATGTTTTTTTCAAATAAGCATATTGCATCGATTTATAAGTAAAAGCTCCTTGTAATAAAAAATCCGTGTTTTCATTTCTTTGTGATTCTTGACTAAATGCAAATCCAAAGTCTGCTATAAAATTTTTATTTTTATATTTTAATAAAGCAGCATCATGAAATCTTCCTTGCATAGCCCAATCCAAACCACCAAAAATTCTTTGATTATCATAAGAAATTACCTGTCTCCCTAATTTTACAGCCCAAGTTGGCGCAAACGCATATTGCACCCAACCTTGAAACATTGAGAAGGAATTATTGTTATCTCCGATGGCTAATTGTTTGGTATCTCCCCAAGTACTAACGTCTTGAAAACTCATCAATACAGTTAGTTTTTCTAGTTTATAGTTTACATTTAATCGGGTTCTTTGCGTTACAAATGCAGCAGGATCTGTATTATCTGGAAAAAGGTTTCCAAAGCCATGTCTATATTCAAAACGAGCTCTAACATCTGCATCTACTTGGAATTGAGAAAAAGTGTTTAGTGCAAATAAACAGGCAAAAAGAATCGAAATTTTTTGGAAAGTCATAAGTAGTTATTTGGTTTTTCTATAATTGACATTCAAAAATAGAAGACAGCTAAAAGAAAAACTATGACATTTGTCATAATAAATTTAGTTTTAATTCGTAGATTTATTTTATAGAAATATATGTACTAATTTTATTCAATACATAAAATTTGTAATCATCTAGAAAAGAATATTAAAAAAAATGAATTTAAATACAATAGATAAAGTTTGGAATGAGTTTTCAATCCTAAAAAAAACAGTACTAAAATATAACGAACGTAAACAAGGTGCTCTAACTCAAGCCCATTATGTAATTAATTATACTGATGAATTGGCTACGTATAGTTTTATCGGAATTTTAATAAAATCTGCTGATGGGAAAAACACCAATAAAACATCAATTATTATAGAGTTTGAAAATAGATTGGCTATCGATAATTTTGATTTTAAAGCTAGTAATATTTCATCAGAAGTTGACAACTCGTCATTTGAAATAAAGATTTTAGCTCAAATTAATAACGTTGGTGGTAACAGTATAACTTTAAAAGATAATTTTATAAGATTAGATACTGATGCTATTTTTTCTTCTTTAGACGATTTTTACTTTGTTGTTGATTTGGTTAAAGAATTTAAAAACTACTAGTAAATTAAAGTAATTAGGATTTTTATTTTATTAGAAGACTAAGAATTTATAAAGCTTTTAAAAGAAATAATACTGCTTTTCCACTAACTTATAAAGCCTCTTTATATACCCAATGATTATTTTCTTTTGCAAAAAAAGAATTTTCATGTATTACATTCAAAGAATTATTTTCATAAAAAAAAGCTTTAAACTCAACTGTATTTTCGGTGGATTTTAAAACAGTTAATTTCACCCATTCTACAGATTTTGTCCAAGTTAACATTTCTTTTTTCTCAAGCATGTTAGGTCTTGTTTTAGGATGATGACTTTTTTGCAGATAATCAATATTAGCCAAAACAAAAGCACTATATCTAGAACGCATTAATTGTTCAGCTGAAGTTACAGAGCGAATGTCTAGATGTGCTTTTCTACAACAATCTTTATAAAGTTTAGTAGGATTACAAGGACATTTCATGTTTTTACTTTCCAATACAAAAGTTTCCAAAAATATGCCCAAGAATATCTTTATCAACATCATAATTTCCAGTAATAGCTCCTAAATGTCTTAAACATTCTCGAATATCAATAGAAAATAAATCGGTACCAATTTCTAAATCTATACCTAGCTGAACAGACGAAATAGCCATTAAAGCATTATTTAACGCTTCAAAATGACGAGAATTGGTAACAATGGTTTCATTATTACTCAAAGCACCAATGTTTACTAAAGACGTTAATTCGTTTTTAAGTTCCTCAATGCCTGTTTTATTTTTTGCGGATACTAAAATTAAATTTTCTATTTCCGATTGTAGAATTGAAGAATCATGGCAAGTTAACGTATCAATTTTATTAGCAATTACTAATAGTCGTTTGTTAGGAAAACGTTTTTTTATAATGTCAATTTCTTCTAAAAACTCTTCTTGAGCATAAGAGAATTTGTTAGAATCTATTAAATAAATAATCAACTGCGCATTCTCCGCTTTTTCATAGGCTTTTTTAATTCCAATACTTTCTATAACGTCTATGGTTTCTCTTATTCCTGCAGTATCAATAAATCTAAAAGCAACACCATCAATAATTAAATCGTCTTCAATGGCATCTCTTGTTGTACCTGCAATATCAGAAACAATGGCTTTTTCTTCATTTAAAAGCGCATTTAAAAGTGTAGATTTCCCCACATTTGGTTCGCCAATAATAGCAACAGGAATTCCATTTTTCATGGCATTTCCAAACGCAAAAGAATCTATTAAGCGTTTCAACACAAAAGTTATTTTTAAAACTAATTCTTTAAATTTTGTTCTGTCTGCAAACTCTACATCTTCACCAGAAAAATCGAGTTCAAGTTCTATTAAAGCAGCAAAATCTAATAATTGAGTACGCAATTCTTTTAATTCGTTGGTAATTCCACCACGCATTTGCTGAATTGCCATTTGATGACTTGCAGCAGAATTCGCAGCAATTACATCTGCAACAGCTTCAGCCTGACTCAAATCCATCTTTCCGTTTAAAAAAGCACGCATTGTAAATTCGCCATTATCTGCCATTCTACAACCATTTTGTAAAAATAATTGCAGTATTTCTTGCTGGATAAAGCTAGAACCATGGCAAGAAATTTCCACGACATTTTCGCCTGTATACGAATTTGGATTTTTAAAAACCGATACTAAAACTTCATCTAAAATGATTCCTTTATCAATTATATGCCCTAAATGAATGGTATGTGTTTTTTGCGTTTTTATTGATTTTCCTTTTTTAATCGATTTAAAAAAAGCATCAACAATTGTAATTGAATCTTCTCCAGAAAGACGAATTACTGCAATTGCACCAACTCCAGCTGGTGTTGCCAAAGCTATAATAGTATCATTTTTAATCATGGTACAAAAATACGGAAACATTTTATCAGAAAAATAAAAAGTCCACCACAATTTGTGATGGACTTTTAGATACGTTTAAGAATCAATATTCAAAGAATTAAGCATTTTCAACTTTTTCGTTTTTTGCTTTTTCTTCTTCTTGATTGTTATTTTTGGTAATATTTAGATTGTTATTTGGTACAAATTCTAACGTTCTCATTGGGAAAGGTATGTTGAATCCTTCTTTATCAAAAGCCTTTTTAATTTCTATGATGGCTGTACTTTGGGCTTGCCATCTATGCAAAGCTCTTTCACCATCAATCCAAAATCTACATAAAAAATTTATAGAACTATCACCAAATTCGGTAAAATAAAACTCTACATCTTTTCCAAATTTTTTCTGATCAAATTTAGTACCAATGGTTTCAATGGTTAACTTTTTAACAGCCTCTAAATCTGCTCCATATTCCACACCACATGTTACAGAAATTCGCATTTCTTGTGTTAAGGAATAATTTTTAAATGGACTTTCTAAAATTATTTTGTTAGGAATCACAACCATATTATTGTCAGCTTCCTTTAGCACAAAATAATTTAAATTGATATCGATAACTTCACCTGCATAATCGTTAGTTTCTACCCAATTACCAATATTTAAGTTTTTTCTGAAAGATAAAACAACACCAGAAATTGTGTTGGATAAAGTTCCTTGCAAAGCCAAACCAATTACAATACCAGAAACCCCAGCAGCAGAAACAATGGTTTTTAAAGTATCATCGAATTTTAAAATGGTCATTGCAAAATACAATCCTAATAAAAATATAACACCAGATGCAATTCTAGATACTAAATCTCTAACCGATTTTTGTTTTATTTTGCTACCAATTGTCCTATTTATTAAAGAACTTATGTTTCTAGAAGCAAAGTAAGCAATAACTAAAACTACCAATGCAATTGCAATATTTGGTATGTTTTTTATAAAAACATCTTTCCATAGTTCTAATTTTTCTATTACTTTATCCATTTTTGTATCTGCTATTTTTATTAATTAATTATTTTTTGAAATTCAATATTTGTTAAAACTATTCAACAAATGTAGTGTTTAATTCTTCTTTTGTGTCTTTAGACCAGGCATTTAACATCCAGGTAGATTTTTCTAATTGTCTTATATAAGCACCAATTAAATCTACAGTTCCTTCATCTGAAGCTTTGTTAGCTCTATCAATAACCTTACTTAATTGTTCTAATAAAATTTTATGATCATCAATAATATTTGCTACCATTTCTTTGTCAGAAAGTAAAGGGCTAGATTCTTTGATTCTAGAAACTTCAATATAATCAGATAATTTACTTATGGGGTGGTATTTTAAAGTAATAATTCTTTCTGCAACTTCATCAATTTTTAGGCGTGTATCATTATACATTTCCTCGAATTTTTTATGCAAATCAAAAAAATTCTTGCCTAAAATATTCCAATGAAAATTTCTTAATTTTTGATAATATACATGATAATCTGCCAGTAAAACATTTAATTCAGTAACTACAGGCAACACTTTTTGGTTTTCCATATTTAAATAATCCATATCTGTCATTTTAAGTTCTTAGTATTTTACAAATACAAAATTAGTTGCAAATACGTGTTAAAAGTTGCTCAAATAAGTGAGATGTTAACTCAATCAAATTTTATATTTTTATCAACTTAAAACATAGGAATAATGTTTATTTTACTGTAAATAAGTAGTTTAAATTTGTAGTAGTTTGTAAAAAGTTACTGCTATTTAAAAAATAGTAGTAATTTAGTTGTAACATATTAAAAAATTATACGTCTTATAATTATAAAGAATCAACTTAAAATTAAAAATAATGAAAGAGGACAAGCAACTATTAGTACTTACACATTTAAGCCAATTATTAGATTTTGTAACAGGAATTGGTGGTTTTATTGTGCCTTTAGTTTTGTGGCTTATAAAAAAGGACGAAGTTTATAAAATGGACGAACAAGGGAAAGGAATTATAAACTTCAGAATATCCATGTTTATTTATATTTTAGTTTGTATTCCCTTAATTATTTTATTCGGTTTAGGAATTCTTGGTATTATTGTTATTTCAATTTTCTATTTAATTTTCCCGATTATAAATGCGATAAGAGTTAGTAATAACCAAGAGCCAAATTACCCATTAAGTATTACATTTATTAAATAATTATTTTTTTAGGGCGTTCCCAAGTTGAAAAAACTTGGGCAGGCTTGGAGCCAGTATTGAGCGTAGACGAAATATCTCGCTTTTTTTCTGGAATAGAAAAAAGAGCTCAAACAATTGCTGCAATCCTTAACGCAAAGCAAGTTTATAATCAAATGGCTTGATTAATAAAATCTTCATATTCATAAAAGAAAAGCTCAAACTTTGGCATTGTTTCCATGTAAAACTCATAGCAATCTCTCCAAGTATTTTTATTATAAATACTAAATTTTTTATCAAAAGGAACATAAATTCTATGGATAATTTTACCACTTTCCAATTCATAAGCATCATCAAAAATAACTTCAGGCAATTCAGTTTCTAGCAAAACTTTCAAAGAAATCATTTGATCAAAAAGTAATTCGTTTGCAATTTCTTCTGGATGATCAATATCCAAACAAACCATGGCTTTTTTTCTATCAGCCACAAACTTAAAAGCGAAACCTTTTATTTTGGTATTGTACAACAACCATTTTCTTGGAAACGATTTTCCAAAACTCGTCCAAAATAATTTACGTAATTGTGCAGCTTCTTCTTTGCTAAACATTTAAAAATAATTTAAGGTGTAAAGTTTAAGATTCAATTTTAAAAAACAATAATTGACAGCACAAGATAATTGCAGCAAACCAATAAAAGTATTGAATGTATTTTACAATTTTAGTTTCGTTATCAACCACAAATTTTATAGGTTGCCTATGCAGATTCGCTGGATTATATTTTTTATGAAAACCAATTAACTTGTTAATAATAATAGTAATCACAAACCGATTCCAAAGATAAATTATCAATAGAATAAAAATTACGAAGAAAAGTTTTTTCAAAAAATCCATTTAAAACAATTTAAGGTTCAAAATTCCGAATTCAAGATTTAAAATTCTGAGTAAGAATTTTGAATTTTAAATATTAAATTTTGAATCTATTCTACCCATGAATTTTAGCCACATTTCCTCTTTCTCTCATCATTTCAGCTTCAAAAGCTAAAAGGGCGTTCCATTTTTCATCCACAATTGCTCTATCTTGGTATTGTCTTGCAAACTGTAAAAAAGTTGTGTAATGGCCAGCTTCAGAAATCATTAAATTTTTATAGAATTTTTGCAATTCTTCATCTTCCATATTTTCAGAGAACACTTTAAAACGTTCACAACTTCTTGCTTCAATTAAAGCAGCAATTAGCAAACGTTGCACAAGGGCATTTGTTCTATCTTTTGTTTTTGTAAAAAACTTTTGCAATCGAATTGCATAATCGTTTTTTTGCTCACGTCCTAAAACCATTCCACGTTTTACCATTAATAAATGCACCATTTTAAAATGTTGCATTTCTTCGATAGCAATATTGCTCATTTCTTTTACCAATTCTGTTTCTTCAGAATAATTAATAATGATTGATACTGCATTTGAAGCTGCTTTTTGTTCTAAAAAAGCATGATCTGTAAGTATTTGTTCTAAATTTACTTTGGCAATTTCTGCCCAAGAAGTTTCAGTTTCGAATTGTAAGCCTAACATAGTTTTGTTTTAAAACACAAAAGTAAAGAATATAAAATCTTTTATTGATGTTAGACTAACTATCTTTGGCGAAATTATAGAACACTTAAAATAAAAATCAAAATGGCAAACGATATAAAGAATCAAGAAGAAATTTTAGCGAAATTAAATATCTACGAGCTAAATGAAATGCAGAATGAAGCCATTTCAGTAATTGAAAATACAACAAATACTATTATATTATCACCAACAGGAACAGGTAAAACATTGGCTTTTTTATTACCAACGTTAAAACTTATTGATCCTGAAAATGAAGAAATTCAAGTGTTAATTTTAGTGCCATCAAGAGAATTAGCTATTCAGATTGAACAAGTTATTAGAGAAATGGGAACTGGTTTTAAAGTAAATGCAGTGTATGGAGGAAGATCAATGGCGAAAGATAAAATTGAAATTAAACACACACCAAGTATTTTAATAGGAACTCCAGGAAGAATTTCGGATCATTTTGCGAACGATCGTTTTTCAAAAGATAGCATTAAAACTTTAATTTTAGATGAGTTTGATAAATCTCTAGAAGTTGGATTTGAGTATGAAATGAGAGGAATTATCAACCAATTACCAAACATCAACAGACGAATTTTAACATCAGCAACACAAGATGCAGCAGTTCCTGATTTTGTACAACTAGATAAACCCACTGTTTTAAATTATTTAACAGGCAAAAAATCGAAGAAATTAGATATTAAAATTGTTACTTCTTCATCAAAAAATAAAAATGAAACCTTAGTTGATTTGCTGAAACATATTGGGAATCATCCAGGTATTATTTTTTGTAATTTAAAAAGTAGCATCGATCATGTTAGCGCATTTTTAACGAAACATAAATTAGCACATAGTACTTTTTCAGGAGGCATGGAACAAAGAGATCGTGAACGTTCTTTAATTAAATTCAGAAATGGAACAAGCAACATTTTGGTTGCTACAGATTTGGCTGCAAGAGGAATTGATATTCCTGAAATGAAATATATTATTCATTACGAATTGCCAGAAAGATTAGAGGAGTTTACCCATAGAAATGGAAGAACTGCAAGAGTGGATGCCAAAGGAACTGCGTATGTGTTAAAGTGGGAAAAAGAAAATTTACCCGATTTTATAAAAGGTTTTACGAACGCAAATATTGATACAAAACAAAAATTAAAGCCTGTTTTTTGGGAAACATTATTCATTTCTGGAGGTAGAAAAGATAAAATATCAAAAGGAGATGTAGCAGGATTATTTTTTAAACAAGGTAATTTAAATAGAGATCAATTAGGAGTTATTGAACTGAAACAAGATTGTGCTTTTGTTGCTGTGCCAGTTTCTGAAGCCAATAAATTGGTTGAAGAATTGAACAATGTAAGATTGAAAAATAAGAAGGTTCGCGTTTTTGTTGTTTAAACTTTTCTTTTAAACTTTAAAAAAGAATTTTATGGATTTTTACAACTTTAAGAAATATCAATTGTAAAAATTAATTTACCATATAATCCACGTCACAAAACAGCTTTTATACATTTTAAAAGCTGTTTTTATTTGCTTTAAAAGGTTTGTTTATAAAATAGTTTCAAGGAATTTATTTAAAAATAGATTTTAACCTATAAAACCCAATAATAAAGCAAAAAAAATGTGCATTTTATTTTCAAGATGCGCAAACATTCTTAAATTTACAATTAATTGTTTTTAGAAACGTATGATAGAATTAGCAGGAATTATTATTTTAGGAATATTGGCACAATGGGTTGCATGGAAATTTAAAATACCAGCAATTTTACCTTTAATATTAATTGGTTTGTTAGTAGGGCCTATTGCTGCTGCTTATTTAAGTGAAGATGGTTCTAAGTGGATAGAGCCTGTTTGGAATGGCGAAAAAGGCTTATTTCCAGGAGATAGTTTATATTATTTTGTTTCCTTGGCAATTAGTATTATTCTTTTTGAAGGTGGTTTAACCTTAAAAAGAAACGAAATTAAAAATGTTGGCCCAGTAATTACCAAACTAATTACATTAGGTTCTGCCATCACTTTTTTTGGTTCAGGTATTTTAGCACATTATATTTTTGATTTAAGTTGGGAAATTTCTTTTCTTTTTGCAGGTTTAATTATTGTAACTGGCCCAACTGTAATTACACCAATTTTAAGAAATATTCCCTTAAAAAAAGATGTTTCAACTGTTTTAAAATGGGAAGGAATTTTAATTGATCCAATTGGAGCTTTAGTGGCTGTATTGGTTTTTGAGTTTATTAGTGTTGGTGGAGGAGGAGGATTTACCAAAACAGCCTTGATCGAATTTGGTAAAATATTACTTTTCGGTACTACATTTGGATTCACTTTTGCTCATGCTTTAACGTATGCTGTTAACAAAAAAATGATTCCTCATTATCTTTTAAATGTAGTTTCACTATCAACAGTATTGTTAGTTTTTGTAGAATCGGAAGTTTTTGCACATGAATCAGGCCTTTTAGCAGTCGTTGTTATGGGAATGGTTTTAGGAAATGGAAAGCTAAAGAACCTAAAAGAATTGCTTTATTTTAAAGAATCTTTAAGTGTTTTATTAATTTCTATTCTGTTTATTTTATTAGCAGCAAACATCAATATAAGCGAGTTAATGCTTTTATATACTTGGAAAACAGCAGCTTTGTTTGCAATTATAGTTTTTATTATTAGACCTTTAGCCGTTTTTGGAAGTACTATAAATTCTAAACTACAATTTAACGAAAAGTTATTTATCAGTTGGGTTGGTCCAAGAGGTATTGTAGCAGCTGGTATTGCTTCTTTATTTGGCAGTAAATTGTTAAAACAAGGTGTTGATGGAGCTGAATATATTACACCTCTTGTATTTATGATTGTTTTAGGAACCGTTCTTTTAAACGCAACAACAGCAAGATTATTTGCAAAAATGGTAGGTGTTTTTCTAAAAAGTTCAAATGCGATTCTATTTATAGGAGCCTCTAAACCATCAAGATTAATTGCTTCTTATTTACGTGATAAAGGCAAACGTGTGGTTTTAATTGATTCTAATAAAACCTTTATAGAAAAAGCTATAGAAGATGATTTAGAAGCGATTAATGTAAATATTTACGATGATGATTTAACTGATAATATCGAGTTAAATGACGTTGGTTATTTAATAGCATTAACAGGAAATGATGCTGTAAATAAATATGCGCTTACTAATTTTTCTGAAGCTTTTGGCGAACATGGTGCTTTTAGATTAGCATCTTCATTAGAAGTTATAAATGCTACTACAGATGAAAGACAAGGGTTTTTTACACCTAAAGATGACTATATTAATTTAAGTGAAGCTTTTAGAGAAAATCCTACAATTAAGGAAGTTTCCATAAGTTCTCAAGAGGAATATGATAAGATTTTTGAAATTTTAGCAAACGAAGAAAAATCAATTCCTTTATTTATTGAAAAAGGAGAGGGTTTATATTTAATTCCTGAATTCGAAAAACTTGATGTAGAAAAGAGTGGTGTAATA
Organism: Polaribacter sp. Hel_I_88; assembly: GCF_000687935.1. Lineage (NCBI taxonomy): Bacteria > Pseudomonadati > Bacteroidota > Flavobacteriia > Flavobacteriales > Flavobacteriaceae > Polaribacter > Polaribacter sp. Hel_I_88. Next base: position 3,223,108 of record NZ_JHZZ01000001.1, read on the forward strand.
TTATCTTATTTAGGAAAAGATGTTGGTGATGATTATAAAATTGAGATAGATCAAGAAAAAGTAGAGATTGAAGATGAAGAACCTTTAGTAGAAACAAATGCAGAACCTGTTAAAAATGAAAAGAAAATAAAAGGTATTTAAAATTAATAGTTATAAAACTTTTACTTCACATCAAAAGTAAAAATATGTAGTATAAGCAAACAAATTCTTGTTCTTAAGGTTCATAAAAACGCTTTTATCTTACAAATCTAACTCAAAAGTTTGGCGTAATTTTTCTAATAAAGGATTCATTTCCTTCATTTTATTAAATTTTTCTTGAGGTGTATAAGCAAACTTTTTTTCTACAGTTTCATTCAATTTTACAGTAATTTTAATTCCATAATTATTTAATTTTTCCCTTAAAAATTTTAATAACATGGGTCTCCCTTTTTTAAATTGATCTTCCATTAACTTATTAGGTACTGTAAAAGAAATTTTAAAAGGACTCTCTAATCTAGGAATATCTGTGCCAACAATGGATGCCATACTTCGTTCTCCTTTTTTTTGAAGTAAGGCTACATAATCTTTCCAAAATTCTTGTAATTTTTTTTCTGTAAAACTATCTTTTGGGTGATTGTCGAAATTTTCTTCAACTACAGATTTTTTTTCAACTTTTTTCTCGTGAATACTTTTTAAAGAAAGTGATGATGATCGTCTTTGTACAGACTGTAAAATAGGTTTGTTTAGTTTTGGTTTTGGCTCTTCAACTTTTTCTGCTTTTTGAGGAGTTGAAGTCGCAACTTTTTGTTCTAAAGGTTTTGCAATCTCTTTTACTGCTGGTGATAGTGATTGGAAAAATGTTGCAGGTATTATGTAGTTAGCTGGCTTTTTTTTTTCTCCATCAAAAGTGATAGAGGCAATTTGCATTAAGGTTAATTCCACCAGTAATCGTTGGTTTTTACTAGCTCTGTAATTTAAATCACAATCGTTTGCTTTGTTAATAGATTGCATTAAAAAAGGAATACTTGCTTTGGTAGATTGTTCTAAATACTTCTTTTTGGCAGTATCTCCAACTTCTAACAAATCAATTGTAACTTTATCTTTAGCCACTAATAAATCTCTAAAATGACTTGCTAAACCATTTATAAAGTGATGTCCCTCAAACCCTTTTCCTAAAACTGTATTGAACGCATTTAAAACATCAGGAATTTTGTTTTCCAACAGTAACGTTGTCATATTAAAATACGTATCGTAATCTAATACGTTTAAGTTTTCTGTAACAGCTTCTCTTGTTAAGTTTTTACCAGAAAAACTAACCACTCTATCAAAAATCGATAAAGCATCCCTCATGGCTCCATCTGCTTTTTGAGCAATGATGTGCAAAGCATCATCCTCAGCAGTAATAGCTTCTTTTTCGCAAATAACTTTTAAATAGTTTTTTGCGTCTAAAACACCAATTCGTTTAAAATCAAAAATTTGACAACGAGATAAAATTGTCGGAATTATTTTATGTTTTTCTGTGGTTGCTAAAATAAAAATAGCGTGAGCAGGTGGTTCTTCCAGCGTTTTTAAGAACGCATTAAAGGCAGCTTGAGAAAGCATGTGAACTTCATCAATAATATATACCTTATATTTTCCTGTTTGTGGAGGAATACGAACTTGGTCTGTTAAACTTCTAATATCATCTACAGAATTATTAGAAGCAGCATCTAATTCAAAAATATTAAACGCAAAATCTTCGTCTGCGGATACTTCTACATCTTGCTGATTTATTTTTTTTGCCAATATCCTAGCACAAGATGTTTTACCAACTCCTCTTGGTCCTGTAAATAATAAAGCTTGTGCTAAATGGTTATTTTTTATAGCGTTTTCTAACGTGTTTGTAATGGCTTGTTGCCCAACAACATCCTCGAAATTTTGAGGACGATATTTACGTGCAGAAACTATAAAATGCTCCATATTATTTTACTAACTTAAGTTTGTTTGAGCGCAGTCGAGAACTAATTTATAAACCTTTCGACTGCACTCAAAAAGACACGATTTATAATTTTTAATTATAGAACAACAAAAATAAGGTTCTATTGATAGTTTTACAACTTGGTTTCTTAATAAAATGCTAAAGTTGTAAACAAATTGTATGAAGTTAGATTTATAGCCGACAAATAAATTAATTCGAATTTTGTTATCGAATTAAAAGTTCAGAAATTTGTTCCAAGAATTTTTAGTTTATTCTTGGGGCAAATTTTATTTTAAAAAACAACTATTTAATATTAAATATGAAGATTATAAAACCAGTATTTACAATTGCAATATCATTATTACTAATTTCTTGCTTGGGTTTTTCTAAAAAAGAAGAAACTACAAATCAAAAAGCTATTTACGTACCAACAGAATCTACTGAAATCGCTTATTTTGCAAGTGGTTGTTTTTGGTGTGTAGAAGCAATTTTTGAAAGTGTACATGGAGTAGAGGAGGCTGTTTCTGGTTATGCAGGTGGACATACTAAAAACCCAACGTATGAAAGTAGCAATACAGGAAAAACAGGTCATGCAGAAACAGTTGCTGTGTATTACAATCCAAAAGAAGTAAGTTTTGAAACTTTAGTAACTGTTTATTTTGGTTCTCATGATCCAACAACGGTTAATGGGCAACATCCAGATTATGGATCTCAATACAGGTCAATTGCTTTTTATCAGAATGATGCTGAAAAGAAAATTATTGAAAACACCATTGCTACTTTAAATAAAGAAAAGTATAATGGAAAAATAGCGACTGAAGTTACTCAATTTACTAAATTTTATAAAGCTGAGGAATATCATCAAGATTTTGAAAAAAGAAACCCAAATCAAAGTTATATAAAAGCAGTTTCTATTCCAAGATTAAATAAATTTAAAAGTAAATTTCCTGAATTATTAAAAGATTCTGAGCACTGATAATTTTAAATAGGCACTTTCAGAAGTAGTTTAATTTTTTGAAAATTATTTTAAAAAAGTGATGAGGCTGTCTGAAAAGGCAGTCTTTTTTTTTGCAAATTTTTAAAGAATTTCGTATTTTTAAGAATGAGCAGAAAAGTTGTTTTTAAGACTTACACTCAAGATCAGTTGAGTCTTTTACCTCCCAGTTATGATGATTTAGTTCCAAAGAATCATCCAGTTCGTATTGTTAATACGATTATAGACCATGTAGATATTAGTAAATTAGAAGAGAGTTATAAAGGTGGAGGCACCTCAAGCTATCACCCAAGAATGTTGCTAAAAATATTAATTTATGCTTATTTACGTAATTTATATTCTTCAAGAAAAATAGAACAAGCTTTATCAGAGAACATCCATTTTATGTGGTTAAGTGGACAAAACAAACCTGATCATAACACAATTAATGATTTTAGAGGTAAAAGACTTCAAGAACATTTCAAGCCCATATTCCATCAAGTAGTTTTACTGCTTGTTGAGCAAGGAGTTATCAGTTTAAAAGATATTTTTGTAGATGGTACTAAAATAGAAGCCAATGCAAATCGCTATACTTTTGTTTGGGGTAAATCTATTAAAACCAGTAAAACTCGCATTGAAAAACAGTTGAAAGAGCTTTGGTCTTATGTAGAGAAGGTTTACAAAGAGGAACAACATATACCCAATACACCAGATTTTGAGCAGATAAATGCGGAGCAAGTTGAAGCTACAATTGATAAAATAAATGAAGTTTTACAAGGCAAAGTAATTGATAAAAAAGTAAAGCAGAAGCTGAATTATGCCAAGAAAAACTGGCCAGCTAATTTAGCGAAATATGAAAAACAAGAAGCTATTTTACAGGGTAGAAATAGTTATAGTAAAACTGATAATGACGCTACTTTTATGCGAATGAAAGATGATCATATGCAAAATGGACAACTCAAACCTGCCTATAATATACAAGCCTCTACCAACAATCAATACCTTACCAATTACACTTTAGCACAAACCACAGCAGACACCACTACTTTAAAAGAACACCTTAACAATCATATCGAAAATTATGACCAAACTCCAGAGACGCTCACAGCAGATGCAGGCTATGGAAGTGAAGAAAATTATACAGATTTAGAAGATAAAGAAATTACCGCTTTTGTAAAATACAATTACTTCCATAAAGAGCAATTAGATAAAAAAAGAGGAAAAACAAATCCTTTCCATCCTAATGAATTACATTATAATAGAGAGAAAGATCTTTATTACTGTCCTATAGGACAAGAAATGAAACTTATAGATACTTATAAAAGAAATACTAAGAACGGATTTATCCAAGAAATACACAGATACCAAGCACAAAACTGTAAAGGTTGCCCTTTAAGAACACTATGTCATAAATCAAAAACAAATCGAGTTATAGAAAGGAATTATAATTTAATACGATTAAAATCAAAAGCTAAAATATTACTCAACTCTGAACAAGGCATTGCAAAGCGAAAACAACGCTGTTGGGATGTAGAAGCTGTTTTTGGAAATATCAAACAAAACATGAACTTTAAACGATTTATGCTAAGAGGAACACGTAAAGTAAATGTTGAAATAGGGCTAATTGCAATGGCACATAACTTAAAAAAGTACAGTTTAACTATTTAGAAAAACTATACTTTTTTTAAATCTGAGTATTTTTTAAATCATTCTTAAAAAATCGCAAGAAAAAATTAACAAAATAAAAAATCGCCTAAAAAATGCTTTTTAGACGACCTCATCACTTTTTTAATTTATATACCTTTTTTATGTTTCGCAGTAACCTTATTGCATAGTTATCCTGTGTTTTTAATTTTTATTTTAAAAATTTAGGCTACTTTTTGTAAAATTTGATTTTGCATTCTTCTGCCAATTTCAAGGCAATTTGCAGTATGAATACCAAAGAATATCCAAAGTATTTCTGTTGGTTTGGTTTTCGCTTTTATCTTTTTTAGATGATAATGTTCCTTTTCTTTACCAAAACCCCCCTCTAATCTAGAAGCTCTTTCTTTGGTAATCATTTTTTTGAGCTTTTTTTGCTCTTTATGATGCTTTGAAGGTCTTCCTTTAGGTTTGAAGTCTGTTTGTATATGGTTTGAAGTTGCAAAAACTCTGTTCTTATTCGTTGCATAAATAGCATCTGCACCAAGTATTTTAATTTTCCTATTGGTTAATCCTTGTGCCTTATAAACTGTATTTTTAAATTGTGTCCCTTCATTAAAGTTATCAAAACTTATTTTCTGTATAAAGTTAATTCCATCAATTTGAAGTTTGTTTACTTTTGCCCCAAATTCTACTTTTTTTATCTCTTTTCCTCTCACTATTGGACGTAAGTAATCTTTGCTTATGCTTACGATTCTATTCTTTGGTTTTTCTCCTTTCTCAAACAGTAAATACTGTTGTGAGAATATTTTTTTTACTGTATTTAGTGTTTTATAAAAACGATTTGGCATTGTAAAATAATGTTGTTTTTCAAGAGTTTTAATCTCCGCTAATAATTTGCGTAATAGTTTTAAAAAAGCTCTTGTTATGGAGGTTCTTTTCTTTGTTGTTTTTCTTCGCATTTTACTATAACCAACATATCTTTTTGACCATTTCAAGTATTTGGTTCTAGGAAGTTTTACACCTAAAGATTTACAAATTATCTTCATTTGTTTATAGCACCAGTCAACAGATTCTTTCAATAGTTTTTGATCTGTTGGATAGCGAACTTCACTCTCATAACAAGTGGCATCTGTTGTTGCTTTTTCTTGTTCATCAATATATTTACTCCAATAATTAAATAGTATTTTTTCTGTTGAACTAATGTTTAAATCAGCAGCTAATTCGCAACGTATTTGACTCACTATTTTATAGTTTTCAAGGGTATCAAATCCTAAATAAATACCACAAAAAAACTGATAATTATAATTGGAATTCAACTGCTCAATCAAACGCTTATCAGAACAACAAGCATAATGTTTTAAAAACATTAAACCTAATTTTCCTTGAGGGCTAAAAATACAGTCTGGTCCTTTGATAGCTTCTGTAATTTTAAATGATTTGACTAAATTTTTCCAAGGAATTGCACTGTAAATTTTACCTAAATCAGACATTAAAAAACGTGCTTTGAATTTTTCTAATTCCTCTGTAGAGGATAAAAAAGAAAAAGAGTACTGGAAGTCAGAAATTCTTCGTATTTTCATATTTGTAAAAAAGAAAAACCCCGTTTTTTAGGCTTTTTGCCTATTTACGGGGTTTGGTTTATCTAAAATACAACTTATTTAACTGATAAACAAGTGTTTATTTAATTCTGAAAGTGCCTAAATACATAAACTATTTATAACACAAAAACCTCACTTTTAGTGAGGTTTTTGTATGTTTAAAACGAAAATTAATTTTGTTCAGGTTCTTTAACTTCTGGTACTTTAATGTTTAATTTTTCCATTACTAGTTTTGTAATATCAAACTTTTGATCTATGTAAGCAAACTGGTTTCCAGTACTTGTTAAAATATGAGTATATCCATTTTCCTTAGCAACTTCATCGATGGCAAGATTCAGTTTTTTATATAATGGACGCATTAACTCGTTTTGTTTTAATTGCATGAGTTTGTTTCCATTATCTTGATATTTTTTTACATCTTGCTCAAGAGCTGTTAATTCTTGAACCAATGTTTTTTTCATTAAAGCACCCATTTCTTTTTCCTTATCTCTAAAGTCTTTTACACGAGTTTGATAATCTGCCATTTTAATAGAGAACGTAGAATCTAATCTTGCTCCATATTCTTGAGATCTTGAAACAACAATCTCATATTCTGGCATATTATTTATAATATAATCGCTGTTGATAGTTCCTGTTTTTGTTTGAGCAATTGCAATAGTGCTTATAAAAGCAACTAATAATAAAGTAAATTTTAATTTCATGGTTGTAATTTATCTATGGCAAAGATATAAAAGTGAACGAATTGCCCAAATTTGCATATCACAAATAATGTTTAATTTTTTATATTAAATATTTTCTAGTTTTTCTAAATCAGTTTTATTGGTAATGGCAATTTTTGCATCTGCCAAAAAGTTTTCTATTTCTTTGTTGATAATTTTAATTTTATCGTCTTTAGAGGTATATGTTTTTAGATCTTTTAAAAATAAAAGTATCTTTTTTACTATAATAACATCGTGTTTACAATAGGTTCTTAAAGATGCCATTACTTTATAAAGTAGATCCTCGAAAGCTACAATATGTAATAAAATAATACATTTTTCTTCTTCAAAAATATAATCTTTTTCTTCTTTTAAAATTCTTAGCTTAAATAATTCGTGTAAATAATCGATAGCATTCATAGCTGTTCCTGGATCATTTATTCCTGGAGACATCGCTTTTAAAGCAATTTCTTTTAGGTGTTTAAAGGCTATTAAATAATTATCTTCTATAAATTCATCATTCGAAAAATCAAACGCTTTATATATTTTATCAGTATTATTTTCTTCTAATTCTTTTTCAATTTTAAAAAGAACATCTCCTTTATAACAAAGTGTACCTTTTTGGGCAACAACTTCTACTTTACATTCTTGTTTAAGTACAATTTCCTTAATAATTTTTATGGAAACATCTTGAAAATAACCAGTTTCTTTCGATTCAAAATCAATCCAATTAGAAGTATCTGGAAAATTAAATTCTTTATCTTTTTCTAAATCTAATAGTTTTTGCAATTTTTTATGCGCAGTTGTACTAATTCTCTTCATTATAAATTCAATTTGAATTTCTTGCGATATTGAATGAATAAAGTAGATAAAAGAGCCCAGTGAAAAAACCATAAAAATAATACTCCAAAGTACAGAAAAGCCAGGAAGTTGGTATTTATTGCCTGAAGGTTCAATAAAAACTAAAATAAAAATACAGTATAAAATAGTAGCGATATAAATGCCTAAAATTATTTGATGTTTTCTATTTGATATTAATCCTGGCAACAATCTTGGCGAAAAATTACTAGAAGCCTGATTTAATAAAATCATCACCATAGAAAAACTAAACACCATAATTGAAATTAAACCTCCAATAAATGTTGTTAAAATATTTCTGGCAGTTTCAGTATTATTGATTACTAACTGTGGTAAAAATTCTATTAAATAGTTTGAGATTCCTTTACTTTCTGCATACATCATTATATATGCAAACACACACCCAGCTAAAGAAATAATAGTAGGATAAAAAGCAATTTTATCTTTTAAGTGATAAACTTTTCTAAAGAATTGTAAAATTCTATCTTTCATTTTTTATCCTATTTTCAATTTCACTAATAATTTTTTTTGCGTCCGATTTATAATCAAACCACAGTGTTTCTTCGTCTCTTTTAAACCAGGTTATTTGTCTTTTTGCAAAGCGTCTTGTATTTTTTTTGATTTCTGAAATGGCGAATTCCATTGTAAAATTAGTATCAAAATAAGAAAATAATTCTCTATAGCCAACCGTTTGTAATGCGTTTAAGTTTTTATGTTGATGTAGGTTTTTTGCTTCTTTAATTAAACCATTTTTAATCATTATATCTACTCGTTGGTTTATTCTGCTGTAAATGATTTCTCTTTCTGCAGTTAAACCAATTTTTATACAGTTAAAATTTCTTGGTTCTTTAGGTTTGTTTTTAAATTCGGAATATGTTTTACCAGAACCAATACAAACTTCTAACGCTCTCATTATTCTATGAGGATTGTCTAAAGCAATGTTATTATAGGTTTCTATGTCTAATTCTTGTAGTTTGTTTTGTAAACTTTCAATGCCCTGTTCTTTAAGTTCTTTTGTTAAGTTTTCTCTTATTTGTGGATCAACTTCAGGAAAATAATCCAATCCTTTTAAAACAGCATCCACATACAAACCACTACCACCAACCATAATTTGTATTGGATTTTCTAAAAACAATTCTTCTAATTTTGCTAAAGCATCTCTTTCGAATTCGCCAACATTATAAGCATCAAAAATACTTCTGTTTTGTATAAAATGATGTTTTGCAGCATTTAGTTCATTAATAGAAGGAACAGCAGTTCCAATAGTCATTTCTTTAAAGAATTGTCTTGAATCGCAAGAAATAATATCACTTTTAAAATGATTAGCTAAAACTATACTTAAAGCAGTTTTACCAATTGCTGTAGGACCAACGATGGTTATCAACGTATTTTTCATAACAAATTACGGATTTAAAACGCTTCCACAATTGTAACAAAAAACAGCTTTATCTTTGTGCTTTTCTTTTAAACAAGTTGGGCAAGATTGTGTATTGTTATCTTCGCTTAAAGTAGATTTTGTTAACTCAGAACTTACAATACCTGTTGGAATTGCAATAATAGCGTATCCTAAAATCATAATAACACTTGCTATTAGTTGGCCTAAAGGTGTTTGTGGTGCAATATCACCAAAACCAACTGTTGTTAATGTTACTATTGCCCAATAAATACTTTTAGGAATGTTTGTAAAACCATTTTCTGCACCCTCAACCATATACATGATAGTGCCAAGAATAATACAAACAATTATAACAAAGAAAAGAAATACAGATATTTTAGCTTTACTAGCTCTCATGGCTAGTTTTAATTTTTCTGATGCTCCTGTATATCTTGCAAGTTTTAAAATTCTAAAAACACGCAATAAACGCAGAGCTCTTAAAGCAACTAAACTGTGAGAACCTACTAAAATAAATGATAAATACATTGGTATGGTTGCCAATAAATCTATAATACCATAAAAACTTAAAACATATTTCAAAGGTTTTTTAATAGAAATTATCCTTAAAATATATTCAACCGAAAAAAAGATGGTAATAATCCATTCACCAATATATAAGTATTCATGAAATTTAGCATCAAAACTTTTTACACTCTCTAACATTACCAATAAAATACTGGCAATAATTACAACTAACAGAATAACATCAAAAAGTTTACCTTCTTGTGTATCTGCTTCATAAATAATTTCATGAATTTTTTCTCTCCAAGATATTTTTTTTGTTGTTTTTTCCAATAGTTTATATCGTTTCTATTACAATATTACAAATATATAATGATATAGTGAATTATTTTAGAAGGCTATTTCTCTATATCTAAAAGGGTTTTTAGAAAAAATAGTAAAAAAGTTACATTTTTTAAAACCGCACATCAATTTACTTCGTATGTATAAGTGAGATTCAATTTAACAGTATTTTAAAAAAAATTAATACCCCTTAAAAATTAATAAAAATCAAATAATTGCTAACTTATTTTAGAAAGCATTAAAAATAGTTTGGTTAGTTTTAGTTGGATTTGAGTACCTATTGCTCTTAAGTAATGGGTACTCTTTTAAAAAACGTTATACCCCTATAAAATAGTTTGAACTTAAATTTGGTTGATTTTAGTTTGATTAGGAGCCTGTTATAGTAATATAACAGGTTTCTTTATTTAAATTATCAATCAAAAACAAGATTTTTTTAACGAATTAAAAAGCTAATTATTTGTATTTAAGTTTATTATATGTTGATATTAGATTTGTTTAAACAAAAAAAAGCTTCACGAAAAGTGAAGCCTTAATTTTTTTAAAAAAGGTAAGTATATTTTTATTTCGCAGGCAAAACTTTCCCAACACATTCTCCAAAACCAATACGCACTTTATCATTTTTACAATGCGCACGCATAATTACAGTATCATTATCATTGATAAATTTACGCGTTGTTCCATCTTTTAATTTTACTGGGTTTTGTCCTTTCCAAGTTAACTCTAACATAGAACCATAACTGTCTTTTGTTGGGCCAGAAATTGTTCCAGAACCCATCATATCTCCAGCCTCTACTGGGCAACCATTTACTGTATGGTGTGCCAATTGCTGAGCCATAGTCCAATACATATACTTAAAGTTCGATTTTGCAACCACAGTTTCTTCACCATTTTCTGGTTTGATGCCTACTTGCAAATTAATATCATAACTTCCTTTTCCTTCTTGTTTTAAATAAGGTAAAGGCTCTACAACTTGTTTTGGATTTTCAGTTCTAAAAGGTTCTAAAGCATCTAAAGTAACAATCCAAGGAGAAATCGTAGAAGCAAAACTCTTTCCTAAAAACGGCCCTAAAGGCACATATTCCCAAGCTTGAATATCTCTTGCAGACCAATCGTTAAATTGTACCAAACCAAAAATATATTCTTCTGTTTCTTCAATTGGTATTCTTTCTCCTAAAACATTGGCATCTGTAGTAATAAAAGCCATTTCTAACTCAAAATCTAATAATTTTGTTGGGCCAAATCCTGGAGTATTGCTTCCTTCAGCAGGTTTTGTTTGTCCATAAGGTCTTCTTATTGGTGTTCCAGAAGGCACAATAGAAGAACTTCTTCCATGATAACCCACAGGAATGTGCAACCAATTTGGTAATAATGCATTCTCTGGATCTCTAAATAATGAACCCACATTTGTTGCGTGTTCTTTACTTGAGTAAAAATCTGTATAATCGCCAACAGCAACTGGCAACAGCATTTCTACTTCTTCCATTCTAAAAATAATTTTATCTTTATGGTTGGCATTATCTCTTAAAGAACCATTGGTTACATCAAAAACTTCAGCAATTCTATTACGAACCAATCTCCATGTTTTTCTTCCATCAGCAATAAAATCATTTAAATTATCTTGCAGAAACATATCGTCTGTTAAAGGAATGCCTTCAAAATACCCTAATTGATGAAATGCGCCTAAATCTATGGCAAAATCTCCAATTCTACTTCCAATGGTAATAATATCATCTCTAGTTATAAAAACGCCAAAAGGAATATTTTGGATAGGGAAATCTGAATTTTCTTTTACTTTTAACCAAGATTTTCTTTTTGGGTTGTTTGCTGTTATGATCATTCGTCTGATTTTTTTTTAGTTCTTCAAACCTACATAATTTTTTATCATTTTAAAACTATTATTTAATGAAAAATGTAATTTTAAGATTACTTTAATCTATTATGTATAATTATTAATAACTTGTTGAAAACAACCACAAAAAGACTTTATTTACAAGGCGATTTTAATTAATTTTGAGTTTTTAATAAATTATACCAAGAATGCAAATAGATAATCAAATTTTTGACCTGATTCAGGAAGAGAAAGAAAGACAATTAAATGGTTTGGAATTAATAGCTTCAGAAAACTTTGTAAGTGATCAAGTTATGCAAGCTCAAGGTTCTATTTTAACCAATAAATATGCTGAAGGATATCCTGGAAAGCGTTATTATGGAGGTTGTGAAATTGTAGATATTGTAGAGCAAATTGCTATTGATAGAGCTAAAGAATTGTTTGGTGCTGAATATGTAAACGTGCAGCCACATTCTGGTTCTCAAGCAAATACAGCTGTATTTTTTGCTTGTTTAAAACCTGGAGATAAAATTTTAGGATTCGATTTGTCTCATGGTGGCCATTTAACACATGGTTCTCCAGTAAATTTTTCTGGTAAATTATACAATCCTGTTTTTTATGGAGTAGATAAAGAAACTGGTATTTTAAATTATGATAAAATTCAAGAAACGGCTACCAAAGAACAACCAAAATTAATTATTGCTGGTGCTTCTGCTTATTCTAGAGATATCGATTTTGAACGTTTTAGAAAAATTGCAGATTCAGTTGGCGCAATTTTAATGGCAGATATTTCTCATCCTGCAGGTTTAATTGCAAAAGGAATTTTAAATGATCCATTACCTCATTGTCATATTGTAACGTCTACAACACATAAAACGTTACGTGGACCAAGAGGAGGAATCATTATGATTGGTAAAGATTTTGAAAATCCGTTTGGAGAAACTTTAAAATCTGGCAAACCAAAAATGATGTCTACTTTGCTAAACTCTGCTGTTTTTCCTGGAAATCAAGGAGGTCCTTTAGAGCACGTTATTGCTGCAAAAGCCATTGCTTTTGGTGAGGCTTTAACAGATGAGTTTTTAGAATATCAAATTCAAGTAAAAGAAAATGCTGCTGCAATGGCTAAAGAATTTGTTGCTAAAGGTTATGATATTATTTCTGGAGGAACAGACAATCACTGTATGTTAATAGATTTAAGAAATAAAAATATCTCTGGTAAAGATGCAGAAATTGCACTAGGTAAAGCAGATATTACTGTAAATAAAAATATGGTTCCTTTTGATGATAAATCTCCTTTTGTTACTTCTGGAATTAGAATTGGAACACCTGCAATAACTACAAGAGGTTTAAAAGTTGCTGATATGAAAGCTGTCGTTGATTTTATTGATGAAGCTTTGCAAAATGCAGACAATGAAGAAGCTTTACATGAAATTGGTGATAGAGTTGCAGATATGATGGGTTCTCGCAGATTATTTGTAATGTAAACTATTACTTTTTAAAATTAAATAATAGAAAAGCACCACTTTATCGAGTGGTGTTTTTTTTGATTATAGGAATTTTTTATTAAAGTAAATTATAGAGGTTATTAGGTTAAATTAGTATATTACTAAACGTTGTTAGATTGAGCTGTTCGTATTCAATCAGCATACAAGCTAAAGGCAAAATTTATATTTTGCAATTCAAAGATTATTAAATGCACTTCAAATGAGAGTGAAAATAATTTTAATACGTTATAATGATTCGGTTAAAGTTATTTATCAAGATATTTAACCACTAATTTTTATCAAGTTTATTATGATCATACCAATTACAGATATTACAAATGTTGCCAATAAAACTGGAGCAATATTTTTACTTAATATTTTTGTATACTGATGAACACCTGCTACTGCAGCAGCAGAAATAATATTAAATAAACAAATAGCATTTCCCAAAGAAGCACCATTTAATTGCATTGCTAATATAATTTCTGAAGATAAACTTAAACTTTCTGCTGTATTATATTGTACTGAACCAAAAATAAGGTTGGAAACTGTTGTGCTTCCTGTAATAAAAGTACCCATTACACCAATAAACGGACTAATTAAAGGGTAAGCACTTCCTGTTTTTGCAAATAAAATAGACATTGTATCAATCATAGAAGGCATTTCAGAACCACTAGATAACATTAATTGTGTAATGCATAAAGATGGAAATAAAATAAAAAACACACCTAAGGTTTTTTTAAATACAGGTTTTAACTGCATCTTACGTTTTTTACCTAAAATAGCAGTGCAAATAGCAGCAAATACAAAAGGAAAAAGAGGCGATCTAAAAGGTGAAAATGATGCGCTTACAGATGAGTTAAAAATTTCGTTAAATGATAATTTAAAGGCTATTAAAGGTTGTAAAGGTGTTATGATTTTTGGCATTAATAGCAAAAACATAAGAATTGCATAAGGTAACCATGGTTTCCAAACTAAATTTTTATTCGTAAAAAAGAAGAAATAAGCAATTATTCCCATAACTGTTGCAGCCACAATTCCTGTTAATTCTTGTAGAAAAAATGATAAAATTACAAAAGGAATTGTAACACTAAAGTACATTCTCCAACCATATGCAGAAATTTTAGGATTTTCTTGCACTACAAAACGCTTAATAAAAATAAGGATTACTGCTCCAGAAATAATCATAAAACAAGAAGCATATATATAAATATGATTAATTTGAGAAGGTTGTAAGTTTAAATTATCTCCAAAACCAGCAATAACAGGTGTGCCAACAGCGCCAGTAATTGCAAATAAACCATCAATTAATAAAACAACAACAATAGATAAAATAGGAGAGAAGCCTAAAGAAATTAATAATAAAGGTACAATAGCCCCTGGAGTTCCAAAACCTGCAACACTTTCAAAAAAAGCCGTTAAAAAAAAAGCTAAAAAGTAAAATTGAAAACTAGAGTCATGGTGTGCTTTTTTTAAAGAGATTTTTATTTCTTCAATAAAACCTACTTGCTCCATATTAGCATGAAGTAATAAAGCTCCAAAAATAATCATCAATATAGAAATAGTATCGATAAAAGCAGAAACCAAAGTAGCAGGAAAAGCAATAAAAGAACTATCCCAAACAAAAAATAATACGGTTGTTATAATAAAACCAGAATAAACACCGGCTTTTACACCTTTGAGTAAACTAATTAAAAGCAGTACTAAAATAGGCACTAATGATAAAATAGAAAAAAGAATATTCATAGCTATTAATTATAAAATAAGGCTCTTTTTTAAGTTACAACTTAAAAAGTAGATCCTTTACTTAAGAACCTTAAATTTATTCAAAATTAAGCTTACTTTATTTTACAAATTATGATAAATGTCAATTTTTTTATATTTAATTACTTCAACTTTTTAATATCTAAAATGATTTATTAAATAAGAGGCTTTACTATTGATGATTAAAAATTCTTTTAATAAATTTGAAAAAACAAAAAAATGGATGCTTATTTAATTGCTACAATACTCATATTTTTATCTGCTATTTTTGGATATATTAATGTTCGTTTTCTAAAAATGCCCAATACGATTGGGTTGATGATTATAACCATCGTTTTTACGTTAATTATTTTATTGATAAGCGTTTTTGATACTACTTTACTAGATTTAGAAAAATCTATTATTTCAAGTATCGATTTTAAAACAGTTTTACTAGACGAAATGTTAAGTTTCCTTTTATTTGCAGGTGCTTTACATACCAATTTTGAACAGCTTAAAATTCAGCGTTGGCCAATTTTATTATTTTCTACATTAGGGGTTTTAACATCTACTTTTTTAGTTGGGATTGTTATGTTTTTTTTACTTCAAGTTTTAAATTTTGATGTCAATTTTATCTATTGTTTACTTTTTGGAGCCTTAATAACACCAACAGATCCTATTGCTGTATTAGGAATTTTAAAACAAGCAAATGTTCCTAAAAAATTAGAAACCAAAATTGTTGGTGAGTCTTTATTTAATGATGGAGTAGGAGTTGTTGTTTTTTTAACCATCTTTCAAATTGCAAGTTCGGGTGTTGAAAATACAACTGTAACAGATGTGTTACAATTATTTGGTCAAGAAGTTTTAGGTGGAATTGCTTTAGGTGCTGTTTTAGGTTGGGTTTCTTACAAGTTGTTAAAAACAATTGACGATTATGATATTGAAGTAATCATCACCTTAGCAGCTGTTATGGGTGGAACTGTAATTGCTCATAAGTTGCATTTATCTGCTCCTTTGGCAATGGTTACTGCTGGTTTAATTGTTGGGAACGATACTGTTAGATCTGCTACTATGTCAGAAAATACGGAAAAATATGTAGACAAATTTTGGGAATTATTAGACATTTTATTAAATGCTATTTTATTCGTTTTAATTGGTATGGAAATGCTTTTATTAGTTTTTGAAGGCAAATATATGATAGCTGGCCTTATTGCAATTCCTGTAGTGTTAGCTTGTAGATATATTTCTTTATTCTTACCCATAAATATCTTTAAAAAGAAATTGGATTTTGTACCAAAAACTAATTTAATTATGACTTGGGGTGGTTTAAGAGGTGGAATTTCTATTGCTTTGGCTTTAGGATTAACCTCAGATATGCACAGAGATTTATTTTTGGTAATTACCTACGTAGTTGTTGTTTTTTCTATTATAGTACAAGGTTTAACTGTAGGATCTTTAGTAAAAAGATTAAAAGAAATTGTAAAATAAAAAAAGCATCCAATAATTAAATTATTGAATGCTTTTCTGTTTTTAAGAAACTGAAAAAAATATTACCAATTTTTAACTGCTTCTGCAATTTCATCTTTGGTTTTACCATATTTTTCTTGGATTTCTCCAAACATTTTATCTTTTTTTCCTTCTGCTTCTGCAGATTCGTCATTTGCAATTTCTCCGTAAGTTTCTTTAAACTCACCTTTAATTTGTTTCCAAGTTCCTTCGTTTGTGTCCTTATTCATAATATTGTGTTTAAATGTTAATAAATTGGTTTAAGTAAAAATAGATTTCAAAAATTATTCTTCTGAGTTCTGAATCTTATCAGCAACTCGTTTATCAGAATTGTCAGTAGCACTATGCACTTGATTTTCTAATTTTTCTTTATCTTCACCTTTTAGCCTTTCTTTGCTACTGTCTTTGTCTTTATATTCGTCTTTTTTGACGGTTCCTTTCAAAGGATGTAAACCTTGTTCGTGTACATCTCCTGAATTTCCTTTTGTTGTATTTTCTGCACTAACTCGCTTTGATTTCTCTGCCATAACATTTTTGATTTATTTCATCAATTTGTTTAAAATTCTTCTTTGTAAAGATTCATGATCTTCTTCTACTTTTTCAACTTCTTCAATTTTTTTACCAATCAAAACCTCTTTACCATCACTTTTATCTTCAGATTTTATAATCTTTGTTTCTTCAGTTTGAATCGTTTGTTCGCCAGCTACATTTTTAGTAACACCATCTGTATCAACATTTTTATATAGCTTTTTATCTTTGTTCTCGTCTTTATTATTATCAATTGTCCCCATAATTGTTGATTTTATTTATTTGTTATACAAAGATATAGGAGAAGGTAGTTTTGTATGTATTCAATCAAAATAAATCTTAACTCATTAGCAAACAATTGCAGTTAATAGTTACAATAACTTTTTTTTAATATTAATTTTTAGGTAGATTTTATTCTTTGAATTTTAAAAATTTTTTTAAATGATTTGCAATCAATAAAAAATCCTTCAAAGATTTCTCTTTAAAGGATTTAAAATATTAGGGATTTTTTACGATAAAGAATACTACAAATAAGATTATTTCATCATCTTATTTAATAGTCTATTTTGTAAAGATTCATGACTTTCTGAAATTTTCTTCACTTCCTCAATATCCTTTCCAGTTAAAACTTCTTTACCATAAAATTCTAGAATTTTTTTTTCTCTAGTTTGCATGTTTTGAGTACCAATATTATTTTCAGTAACTCCATCTCTGATTGCACTCTTCTTGTAAATACTTTTTTCGTCTTTCCCCATGACTTTAAAATTTAAATTAATAATTATAAATTTAAAAAAAATAAAACAAAAAATAAGGTATTTATCTAAATTTTAACGTATTAAAATCTAATTTTCTCTTTTTGCTCTTTCAATAATTTTTTCTGGAATCGCTTTTTTTGCTTTTGCGCCCATTTTTTTTAACTTTTCTACACTAGTAATTAAATTTCCTCTACCATCAAATAACTTATTCATAGCACTCGAATATTCTTTTTTACTATCGTCAATTCGTTTTCCAATACTTACCAAATCTGTTAATAAACCTTGAAATTTATCATACAAGGCACCAGCTTGTTTTGCTATTTCTAGAGCATTTCTTTGTTGTTTTTCATTATTCCACATAGAATCTATAGTTCTTAATGTTGCTAATAATGTAGAGGGAGTTACAATAACTATGTTTTTATCAAAGGCTTTGTTATACAGGTTGTTATCCGTATTTAAAGCCACAGCAAAAGCAGGTTCTATGGGTATAAAGAGCAACACAAAATCTGGGGATTCAATTTGATAAATGTCTTCGTATTTTTTATCTGATAATTGCTCAATATGTTTTTTAAGCGATATAAGATGTTCCTTTAAATAACGCTCTTTTAAACCTTCATCTTCTTCATTAATAAAACGCTCATAAGCCACTAAAGATACTTTAGAATCTACCACCATTTTTTTGTTATCAGGCAAATGAATCACTACATCTGGCAACACTCTTTTTCCATCATCTGTAGTAAAACTTTGCTGCATAAAATATTCTCTATCTTTCTCTAAACCAGATTTTTCTAACACACGTTCTAAAACTAATTCACCCCAATTTCCTTGCATTTTGTTATCACCTTTTAATGCTTTGGTTAGGTTTAGAGTTTCTTTGCTCATTTGTTGATTTAGCTCTTTTAACCCTAGTATTTGTTGACGTAAAGCTGCATGATAATCAATACTTTCTTTATGCGTTTTATCTACTTTATCTTCAAAAACCTTAATTTTTTCTTGAAGCGGATTTAAAATAATCTTTAAGTTTTCTTTATTCTGAAGTGTAAATTTATTCGATTTTTCCTCTAAAATTTTATTGGCTAAAATTTCAAAATCATTGGTAAATTTTTTCTGTAGATTTTCGACCTCGTTTTTGTGTTCGGCTAATTTTAGCTGCAAATTTTTATTTTCCGAATCTTGACGTGTATTTAAAGTGATTAAATTTTCTTTCTCAAATTGTTGTTTTTTAAGCTCTTTTTGCAATTCTATAAAATTATCTTCAACCATATCTTTAGATTGTTGTAATAAAGAAACACGTTCTTCTAAAGTAGATTTTTCTTTTTCTATGGATGTTTTCTCTTTTTCGAAATTTAATTTTGAGAGTAGTTTTCCGATTAAAAAACCAATCAAACTAAAAATTAATGCGATTATAAAATAGGTGATGAAAGTTGTCATTGATTTTTTAAGATTTACTTATTTGTCATCATAAAAATAACAAGAAAATTTAAGGTAATTGCTTCACGACTATTTTTTGTGAAATAACTTTTTATTTCTGCACTCATAAATAATAATTTGCAATTCGATTATAAAGTCGTCAATAATTAAATGCTTAATTTTGTGTATCGATTAAAATAAGGAATGAAAAGATTTGCAAGTTTTATTTTATATAACATTTTAGGCTGGAGATTAGAGGGAGATTTTCCAAGAGAACCAAAAAAATACGTTGTTATTGCTGCTCCACATACAAGTTGGTTAGATTTTCCGATTTCAATTTTAGCTAGAATGAGCTCTGGAATTATGATAAATTTTATTGGAAAAAAATCACTTTTTAAATGGCCTTTTGGCTATTTCTTTAAAGCTTTGGGTGGCACTCCAGTAGATCGTAGCAAAAACAATAATTTGGTGGATGCTATTGTAGAAATTTTTCGTAAAAAGGAAGTCTTCAGATTGGCCTTATCTCCAGAAGGAACTCGCAAAAAAGTAACGGAATGGAAAACAGGGTTTTACTATATAGCAAAAGGCGCAAATGTACCTATTGTAATGGCTACTTTAGATTTCGAAAATAAAAAGTTAAAAATATCTGAACCTTATTACACCACCGAAAATAAAGAAAAAGATTTTGCTTTTATAAGGGGTTTTTACCTGAATGTAAAGGGGAAAAACCCTGAATTATCATAAAGCATTTTTTAAAATTATTTTTTTAAATTAAATTTGAATTCATGTTGTTTTACTATTCAATTTCGGGGGATTTTTATTAGTAAAAGCAACTTAATTGTATTTCATTGTACAATTTTAACACGAAATCTTCAAAAAGCAATTTTTGAAGATTTTTTTTATCGATATTTTATAGCAACTTTAGTTGCAATTCCTACAATTACTTCAGTCGCCTTAAGCATAGATTCTACAGGAACATATTCAAAACGTCCATGAAAATTATGGCCACCAGCAAATATATTAGGACAAGGCAATCCTTTGTAAGAAAGTTGAGAACCATCTGTACCACCTCTTATAGGTTTAATTAAAGGTTGTATGCCAACTTCTTTCATAACTTCTTCAACAATATTTACAATATGCATTACAGGAACTATTTTTTTCTTCATATTAAAATATTGATTTTTAATTTCTAAAGAAATCAATTCTTGCCCTAGTTCTTCATTCATATCAAAGGCAATCTTTTGCATTAAATACTTTCGTTTTTCAAAAATATCTAAATCATGATCTCTTATAATATATTCTAAAACAGTTTCTTCCACACTTCCTTTTACGTCATCTAAATGGAAAAAACCTTCATAACCTTCTGTTTTTTCGGGTACTTCTTCAGATGGAATTGCAGCAATATATTCGTTGGCAATTAAAATGGAATTAATCATTTTTCCTTTTGCATATCCTGGATGTACAATTTTACCTTTAATAGTAACTATGGCACTTGCTGCATTAAAATTTTCGTATTCTAATTCACCAATTTGGCTTCCATCCATAGTATACGCCCATGTTGCACCAAATTTTTCAACATCAAATAAATGTGCACCTTTGCCAACTTCTTCATCGGGTGTAAAACAAATTCTAATTTTTCCGTGTTTAATTTCTGGATGTTCAATTAGATATTCCATGGCAGAAACAATTTCTGTAATACCAGCTTTATCATCTGCACCTAAAAGCGTATTCCCATCTGTAGTAATTAAAGTTTGACCTTTATATTGTAATAAGTCATCAAAGTAATCTGGAGATAAAATGATGTTTTTTGCTGCATTTAAAATGATGTCTTTACCATCATAATTTTCAATAATTTGAGGGTTTACATTTTTACCTGTAAAATCTGGACTTGTATCCATATGCGCAATAAAACCAATTGTTGGCACCTCATACGTTAAATTACTAGGCAAAGTTGCCATAATGTAGCAATTTTGATCTAATTCAACATCTTGCATACCAATTTCAATCAATTCTTTCTCCAACACTTTAGCCAATTCCCATTGATTTTCCGAACTTGGAAAAGCAGGATTTTCAGGATTAGATTCTGTATCAATTGTTACATATTTTATAAAACGCGAAATTATGTGTTGTGTATCTATCATCTTAATTTTTTATTTTGATGTTTTCCATCAGTGAAAATGCTTTACAAAATCGTTGATTTACAATAGAATCTCCATAAACTTCGGTTTTTGCTAATATAAAGTTCGATTCGTTTACTTTGATAAAAGTATTAGAAACTTGATAATCGAATTTACCTTTTTTGCCTTTATAAACCATATAATAAGTTGGTTTTTCAAGAAATATAAGTTCTTTTAATTTTATTCTGATGAGCTCATTTGCTAAATTTTCTTGGTCTTGTTTCAGTAAAAAAACATCATCAAAATTTATTTTTTTGTTGATAAACGTTACATCTAATAAAACAGTTTCTGTCAATTGTTTTGTTGTATCTGCTGTAAAAATGGAAGATTGTATTTCATCTTGATATAAATTAATTTTCCAATCTTTTGGCAAATCAACAGAGAATAAATTTTTAACATCATCAACAGCTTCTAGATTATTAAAGGTTTTGGAATCACAATCAAATTCTTTACGAATTGTTGAGTTTTTATCACAAGAAATAAATAGGAGTGAAGCTATAAAAAGAATACTATAAATATATTTTGACACAGAGTACAGAGTTGATTTAATTATTAAAAGTAAAAAAAATAGACACTAATTTTACAAAGTACACTCAATTTTGACTTTTATTATATTTTGACACAGATTTTCACTGATGCTAAATTTTAAAAAATAATTACACGAATCAAAATTTTGTAAATTTATGAGATTTTTATCACAAAGATTTTTTCTCCTTTGGGGAAATTAAAAGGGGCTTTTTTAATTCAACACCATTTTCCCAATTTTCTCATTTCCACTTAACCAAGCTGTGTTTTTATCCACAAACTGAATGGCATAATAACTTTCATCAGAAACATCTGCCCAAGAAACCCCACCATCATTAGAGAAAGAAACACCAGTTTTACCTACTGCAAAAATCTCTTTTCCATTTGTGTTTGGCACATATTGTACACAACTTTTATAATTTGGGTTTTGATTGTTAGCCACTAAAGTCCAAGTTTTGCCACCATCTTTTGTTATTGCTTTGTTGGCTCTGTTTTCTAAAGGTTTAGAATAATCTCCTCCAATAATAATTCCGTTGTTTTTATCAGCAAAATCAATCGAATAAATTCCTTGAGGGCCATTTCCTTGAATAATTGGCGTTTCAAAAATTTCCCAAGTTTGACCAAAATCATCCGACTTCAAAACTCGTGCTTTTGTACCTCCAGAAGCAATCCAGACTGTGCTTCCTAAAGTTTTTATATTGGTATTACTTGCTGCAAAAAAAGCTTCACCTTCTTCGAATTTCGGTAAGTTTTCGCAAGCTAATTTGTCCCAAGTTTTGCCAGCATCCGTAGTTATTATAATGGATGCACAATTTTCTGTTGGGTCTCCAACTGCAATTCCATGCAAATTATCATCAAAAAAATGCATGGAATCATAAAACACTTTTTCATGTTCTTCTTTGTAAACCAATGTGTATCCAGTTATTGGAGTTTTATATAATAATGCTGGATTGCCAATACTTAAAACAAAAAACTCTTTATCATTAGTTGCTATGCTTCTAAAATTTGGAATCATTGAATCTTGGTACTTTATAGTCATTGGTAAAATAGATTTACCTTTAATGATATAACCAACTTTACCATTAGAGCCTGCATAAGCAACTTTGTTTTCATCCAAAGCAATAATGGCTCTGATGCTTGTGTCTTCCATTTTAAATTCTTCAATTTCAATTGAATCTATATTTCTTGGCACATATTCTTTAGTACAAGAAATTATCAAAAGGAAAACAAGAATTAATAGCGCTATTCTTTTCATTTTTAATATTTTTAACGAAAATAAAGTTTTTTTATAGATAATTACTTGAAACCAAATTGATATCTCTTTTTTATAAATTACGATTTAAAATAATCGTATTAAAAAACAAAAAACTGTATTTTTAAAAGCCCGTAAAAAAATGGGAAAAACAATTGATAAGGGAATCATAAAGAACTTTTTGTGGCGCTCTTTTTCGAATAAACAAATCATTTTTATTGAATGAAAAAAGCGTTGGTAATTTCTGGAGGAGGAAGCAAAGGAGCATTTGCAGGAGGTGTTGCTCAATATTTGATGAAAAAAGAGCACAAAGACTATGATTTATTTGTAGGCACTTCTACTGGTAGTTTAATGGTATCTCATTTGGCTTTAGGAATGTTAGATGATTTGAAAGAATTGTATACAAACGTAAATCAGAACACCATTTTTAGCAATAATCCTTTTCATGTAAAAGTGGTAGCTGGTGAAAAAGTGGTAAGTGTTAGGCATTTAAATACCTTATGGAATTTTTTAAACGGACGTAAAACTTTTGGCGAAAGTAAAAATTTACGAAAGTTAATTAAACAAAGAATAACCAAAGAAATGTATGCTAAAATTCAGGAAAGTAATAAAGAAGTTGTGGTTACAGTATCCAATTTAACAGCCAATCAAATTGAGTATAAATCTAGCAAAGACTGTACTTATGAGGATTTTGCAGATTGGATTTGGGGTTCTTGCAACTATGTACCTTTTATGAGTTTGTTAGAAAAAGATCACTGTCAATATGCAGATGGTGGATTTGGTTCTTTAGTGCCCATAAGAGAAGCAATTTTAAGAGGAGCCACAGAAATTGATGCCATTATTTTAGAAACTGAAGTAACACAATTAAACAGATTGCCTTCTAAAAATCCGTTTTCTTTGTTGTTTGATGTGTTCGATTTTATGTTAACACATGTTGAAAGGCATAATATTACCATTGGTAAATTAGCTGCCACCAACAAAAATGTGAAGTTAAATTTATATTATACACCCACAGTTTTAACCACAAATTCTTTAGTTTTTGATCAAAGATTAATGAGAAATTGGTGGAAATCTGGCTTTAAATATGCAAAATCTAAACAAGAAGAATTAATGAGCGAGTTTAGACCAGATGTGTTAACAGATCAAGAAATTGAGGAAGGTGTAGATGATGTTGAAGATATTAAGGTGTAGTTTTATTTGAAGCTATTTCCAGCTTTCAGCACTCGCTTTTTTTTATGCTGAATTTATTTCAATTACTTTTTATTTTAAAAAATAATTGGATTGTTTATAATAGATCTTGAATCGAGTTCAGCATAAAAAAAGAGCTCAAACAAGAGCCTGTCTTGAGCGTAGTCGAAAGGCTTCAATCTGGGCTAGACTTGTTTGCAAACTATTTTAATTACAGCTAACAATCTGAAATTTCAAAGAATTAAATTAATAGATAATTTAAAAATTATTTTCTACTAAAACTCTAGAAGCATCTTAATATTTGCTCTTTTGTAATGCACATCTTTTTCCACAGGAATTTCTTTAAACCCTATTTTCTGATACAAATTGATGGCAGTTTCTAAAGATCTGTGAGAATACAAAGTAATACTTTCCCATTGTTGCTTTTTTGCGAAATCAACACAAAACTCTAGTAATTTTCGTCCAATTTTTAAGCCTTGGTATTTTGGTGAAACAGCCATTTTACTCAATTCAAAAAACGTTTTTTGATTGATGAGCGCCACAACTCCAACAATTTCATGGTTATATTTTGCCATAAATATAAAACCACCAGGATTTAAAATATATGCTTCAGGATTGCTCAAAACTTTTTCATCATAAGGTTCTACATAAAAATACTTTTGTAACCAAGCAACATTTAAATCGTAGAAGTCTTTTTTGTATTGTACATCAAAAGGAATAATTGCTACTTTTGAAAGGTTGAAATCTGTATTTTCCATTATTTAGAAATCGCTTTGTTTTTTTAATTTATTTAGAATTGAAATTATTTACCTACGATTTTTACGCTTAATATTTAGTTGTGTTTCTAATTTCACGAAGCAGGCTTTTAGTCTGCAAATAATCTATAAGTGACTATATTAAATTGTTTTACCTTTTAAACTTATCGATAAAAACAGATACCTTACAAATAATAAAATCAGCAAAGGTACTATTGAGACTGGAAATAATTGAATTTCTAAAACCCATAAAATTGGTATTAAAATCAATAATAAGAGTAAAAAATTAAAGTAAAAA
This sequence comes from Polaribacter sp. Hel_I_88, assembly GCF_000687935.1. Classification (NCBI taxonomy): domain Bacteria; kingdom Pseudomonadati; phylum Bacteroidota; class Flavobacteriia; order Flavobacteriales; family Flavobacteriaceae; genus Polaribacter; species Polaribacter sp. Hel_I_88. The sequence continues at coordinate 3,248,503 of NZ_JHZZ01000001.1, forward strand.
TGCAACCACTTTTTAGGTTGATTTTTAAGAGCTAAAAACGCAACAACTAAATTCGGAGCAAAAGCCCACAGAAAATTAAAGTTGTTTGGAGTAGTGGAGTGGTTGGTAAAAAACCAAAGAAAAACTATTAAAACACCTAAAATTCCAGTCATTAATAATAAGGTGAAATCTAACCATTTGCTTCTCTTTTTATTCTTGAAATCTTTGTAGGTTATAAATAATCCAAATAAAGAAATAACGCTAAAAACCAATAAAGGGTTAAATATGGAAATCTTTTGTTCTAATTCTTTAAAATCTAATAAAACGTCTTCTCTTTTTACTAAACTATCTGGTTGATTTCTAACAGTTAAATTACTGTTTTTTAAAATAGTATGCACGTAATCAGGTAAATACATATAGTCTTTAAAATCTCTTTTTGTATCTAATTTGCTTCCTAAAGCCAAATTAATTCCAAAGCTTCCCCAAGTATTCCAATGGATTTCTTGATTCATTAATTGTCTAAAAGACTTGTTTTTTTCTATTGTACCAGCATTAAAATCAACTTTATTATCTAAAATATCACCTGTAATATCTCTTAATTTTGTAGCACAATTATTAAAGTAAGGATCGTAAAAATAAGTCGCATTTTCTGGCAAAGCATTTTTTTCTAAATAGATAAAATAAGCCTGTTTCTGCTCCTGATTTAAATTCAGCACTTGTTGTTTTACCCAACGTTTGTCTCTTTTATTGCTCGCTAAAAAGTACTTAAAATCGTATCTCGCTAATTTGTAAAGTAATTTTCCTTTGGTGAAATTTGAGTAAAAATTAGGCTGATCAAAATCGAACATTCCATAATTATAAATTAAATCTAAACCTAAAACAGGGTCTTTAATTCTGATGGCAGAATGCCCAAAAGCTTCATATAATTCTGTTCCAGGTCCTGCAGTAACAATGCTAACTTCTGAATACACAGAAAGTTGAACTTGTGCATGAGTGGGTTTTATCAACCCTAAAAAAAGAAGAAGAAATAAGTATTTTTTTTGCATTTTAGTTAAGGTCTAAAAAAACTATAATCGAATGTAATTGAAAAAATATTTGAAAATAAAGCATTCCCAACACTACCAATATTGGTTAAAGCATAATCTATTTGAATGCCTCTGTAATTAAAACCGACTCCAAAATTTGGTTGTGCAGATAAAGATTTACCATCATCAAACTCTGTGATATATTGAAAATTACCAACTCCTAAACGCAAATAAACCAATTGATCATAATCTAATTCAAAACCAACAGCTGGATCTATACTTGCAAATTCTGAAGAAAAAATATCATTAGATTGTTCAAAACGCACATTTAAATTTACCTCAGTTTGTAAGTTAAAATAACGCCCAACTCTAAAATCTTTGGCAACTCCTAATTGTAATTTTGGTTTGGTAATTTCTGTAGTTTCAGGCAATTCTTGATTTTGTCCAGGAATGGCATCTCTAATTTTTTCGAACTCTTCCTCGTTGATAGCCCAACTATTAAAAGTTGTGGTAATATCTCTAGCCATCAATCCAAATTTCCAATTATTTCTTTCAAATTGAATTCCTGCATCAAACCCAAAACCCCAAGAAGAGGCAAATTGACCAATAATTCTTCTTACAATTTTTGCGTTTACACCAAATTTAACATCTTTAAAAATTAAATTACGAGCATAAGCAACATTAAAAGCGTAATCTGCAGCAGAAAAAAGGCTAATTCTATTAAAATCGATATTACCATCGCTATCAATTAATTCTGTTGTGTTTAAAATATCATCGACTCCAAAACGAATTACAGAGATTCCTAAAGCACTTTCGGAATCAATTGGCATTGCAAAAGCAGCATGATTGTAATTGGCAATACCTGCAAAATAAGAAGCGTACATTAAAGAACCTTGATAATCTTCAATGCCCACTAAACCAGCAGGATTCCAGTAAATTGAATTTACATTATTCGTAGTTGCAACAACAGCTTTACTTCTTCCTAAAGCAGCAGCATCAACCCCAATATTTAAAAATTCGTTGGAATAATTTCTAAAAGCTTGCGCATTTAAAAAGAGTGGAAAAATGAATAAAACAACTAAAATTTTATTTTTCAATAGTGGTAAAATTTATCAATACAAATATCTTAAAACCTAGTAAAATAACTGTCGTTTTCTTTGGATATTGTTTACAAAATATCAATTTGAATATTTTCTTTGATAAAACGTGCAATTCTATGCTCTAACCATCTATTTTCATTTGGTTTAAAAGAGGTCATAAAGCCAACATGACCACCAAATTTTGTTTCTTCAAAAAAGAAAAATTCAGAGTTTTCTGCTTCATCAAAAGGAAAACATTCTTTAGATAAAAAAGTATCGTCTTTAGCATTAATCAGTAAGGTGGGTTTTGCTATTTTTGATAAATACGGTTTAGAACTTGCTTTTTCCCAATATTCTTCAGGACTTTTAAAACCAAAAACAGGAGCTGTATATAAATATTCTAAATGTTTAAATTTAGTTGCTTTAAACAATTTATCTTTATCTAGTTGATATTCTGGGAATTTATGTGCTTTTTCTAAAATCTTATTTTTCATCGTCTTAAAAAACATTTCCATATACAATTTGTTTTTTAATTTAGCCATTTCGACTTCAGCACTTCCAATATCAATAGGTACAGAAGTTGCAATTCCTCCTTTTATAATAGGTGAAATATTAGCTCCTTTTTCACCTAAATATTTCAAGGTTAAATTGCCACCTAAACTAAAACCGACAAGTATAATATTCTTATAAGTAAAGCTTTTTAAAAGATATTCAACCACAAAATCCACATCTTCGGTTTTTCCACTATGATAGGTAGCAAGTAACAAATTATCTTCACCAGAACAACCTCTTAAATTAAAACAAACAGTATCTAATCCCTTTTTATTCAAGTGATTAGTGCTTGATGCCATGTATTTAGATTCAGAACTACCTTCCAAACCATGAATCAGTAAAACCAGGGTTTCAGAACCCACAAAAGAAAAATCTAAATCCAGAAAATCATGATCCCAAGTTGTAATTCTTTCTCTTTTATAAGAAGCTTTATCCTTCATAAAAAGAGGTCTGTACATGGTGTTAAAATGACCATTTCTAAAAGGTATTGTAGGCAGAAAATCCGAAGTAAAAACAGGCATAATTTTGGTTGAAGTTGGTAGTTAGTAGTTTGAAGATGGAAATTAAATTATTTGAATAAATTTACAAGGATTCAAATTAATAAAATTTAAATTAATAAAAAAATTTCTAAATTTCTTTTGCAAATATGAAGAAATTTTAGCGATAAAGAAAAACTAACTAATTTCGTTTGCTTATTTTAGCTTTAAAATTGATAAAAAATATGATGATTAAAAAACATATTCCTAATTTATTAACGCTTGGAAATCTTTTTTGCGGAACTTTAGCTACTGTTTTTGCTGTTGAAGGAAAATTTACTGAAGTTGCTTTATTTGTAGTGATAGGAATTTTCTTTGACTTTTTAGATGGTTTTGTTGCGCGCTTATTAAAGGTTTCTGGAGATTTAGGCACACAGTTAGATTCTTTGGCTGATATGGTTACAAGTGGTGTTGTTCCAGGTATTGTAATGTTCAAATTGATTGATATAAATAATTCTCAATCAATTCTGTCTTTTGATTATCATACAGATGAAATGTCTACTGTTTCTATTTATGAAAATACTTTTCTTTTAATTTTTATAGGTTTTTTGTTAACCTTAGGAGCTTGTTACAGATTAGCAAAATTTAATTTAGATACAAGACAAACTGATTCCTTTATTGGTTTGCCAACACCAGCAATGTGTTTATTTGTAATTTCTTTGCCCTTAATACAAGAGTATTCTGAAGTAGAATTTGCTCAGAATTTAATCAGCAATAATTATTTTTTGATTGCAATCACTTTAGTTTTAACTTATTTAATGAATGCAGAATTGCCTTTGTTTTCTTTAAAATTTAAAGATGCTTCTTTTAAGAAAAATTGGATTATTTATTTATTTTTACTAATATCATTAGCGTTAATTTTGTTAATTAACTACTTATCGATTCCTATAATTATTACCTTGTATGTAGTTTTATCAATATTTAAAAATTTAACCCCCAAAATTTAAAAAAATGAAACCTGCAGATATTCCTGAAAATGAAGAGGAAAGATTAAAGCTTTTAGATTCCTACAAAATTCTAGATACTTTACCAGAAGAGGATTATGATGCCATTGCCAAAATAGCTTCAAGTATTTGCAATACTCCAATTGGCTTAATTTCTTTAATTGACAAGGAAAGACAATGGTTTAAATCTCATCATGGCATCAACGCAACAGAAACTCCAAGGAATCTTGCTTTTTGTGCTCATAGTATTTTAAATCCAGATGAATTATTTATCGTTAACGATGCTACAAAAGACGATCGTTTTTTTGATAATCCATTAACCACAGAAAAACCAAATGTTGTTTTTTATGCTGGTGCACCTTTAAATACAACAGAAGGGCATGCTCTAGGAACGCTTTGTGTGATTGATAATAAACCTAACAGTCTTAATGATTCTCAAAAGGAATCTTTAAAATTATTAGCCAATCAAATAGTGGGCTTGTTAGAATTAAGAAAAAAAAATGAAGAACTTAAAGCAGTAAATAATAAGGTAACCCAATTAAATGAACAGTTAAATACATTTGCATTTAGATTGACGCACGACTTAAAATCGCCAATAAGTGGAGTTAATTTTTTATTGAATGTTTTAAAAGAAGATCACAGTAATTTATTTGAAAATACAGCAGCAGAAAATTATATTAGCTTAATAACCAATAGAATGGGCTATATGAGCTCTTTAATTGATGAAATTTTAGAGTATTCAAGAGTAAACACAGAAAACATTGTTTATGAGGATTTTAATTTGGGAACAATTTTAAAAAGTATTTTAAATAATATAGATTTTGATGATAAAATAGCTTTAAACTCTAAAGATTTAGACATACAAATTAATAGTTCAAAAATCGGTTTTGTTCAAATTTTCCAGAATTTAATTTCAAATTCAAGAAAATTTTCTAATAAAGAAAAGGTTTTTATTGAGGTTGATTTTAAAAAGGACAAACAATTTTACAACTTTATTTATAGAGATAATGGTCCTGGTGTTGAAGAACATTATTGGGAGAAAGTTTTTAATATGTTTGAAACATTAGAAAACGGAAATAATGAAAATACAGGAATTGGATTGGCCACTGTTAAATCGATTATCGAAAGATTAGGAGGTAAAATATTTTTACAAAATAGAGAAGATGGAAAAGAAGGGGTTTGCTTTCATTTCTATATTTCTAAAAAAGATGTTTTAGATTCAAAATAAAACTATGTTTAAATCTATAAGAAGTTTTATCGGCGCAAAGGATTTTGAACAATCAAGTAATTTCTATAAAGATTTAGGTTTTTCCGAACTTCGCGTATCAGATAACATGTCTTTCTTTAAGATAGATGATCATCTAGGTTTTTATCTCCAAAAAGCGTATGTTAAAGATTGGGTTGATAATTCCATGCTCTTTTTAGAAGTGGAGGACATTGAGGCTTATTTATCAGAAATAAAAAATAAAAATCTTACAGAAAAATACAAGAATGTAAAATTGTCTGCTATTGTAGAGAATGATTGGGGTAGAGAATTCTTTTTACATGATCCTTCAGGAATACTTTGGCATATTGGTTGTTTCTACTAAAAAAATTTCCTTTTTTTCAATTCGAAATCTTTCCCTAAATATACTTTTCTTACCATTTCATCTGCAGCCAATTCTTCTGGAGTTCCCTCTTTTAAAATACTTCCATTGTACATTAAGTAGGTTTTATCTGTAATTGCCAAAGTTGCTTGTACATCATGATCCGTAATTAAAATACCAATATTTTTGTTTTTTAATTGTGCCACAATACTTTGTATATCTTCCACAGCAATTGGATCTACACCTGCAAAAGGCTCATCTAACAAAATAAAATTTGGGTCAGAAGCTAAACAACGAGCAATTTCTGTTCTTCGCCTTTCTCCTCCAGACAATAAATCTCCTCTGTTTTTACGAACATGACCAATATTAAACTCTTCAATTAAAGACTCTAATTTTATTTTTTGCTCTTTTTTAGACAAACCTGTAAATTGTAACACAGACATTATATTATCTTCCACAGATAACTTTCTAAAAACAGATGCTTCTTGCGCTAAATATCCAATCCCTTTTTGTGCACGTTTGTACATGGCATCATTGGTAATTTCTGTATCATTCAAGAAAATTTTACCTTGGTTAGGTTTTACCATTCCAACAATCATATAAAAAGAAGTTGTTTTTCCAGCGCCATTTGGCCCTAAAAGTCCAATAATTTCTCCTTGCTGAACTTCTAAAGAAATACCTTGAACTACTTTTCTAGAACCGTAAATTTTCTCGATATTCTCTGCTCTTAAAATCATGTTTTTCTGGATGTGTAATTGCTTAATTGTGGAAACGTTTAATTGTTGGTTTTGTGTAAAAGTAATAAAGTTTGTTTGTTAGGAATCTTAAAGCATTCATAAACATTCATACTTTTACACAGTTAGTCAATTCAACAATTACACTTTTTGATTTTCAAGTGCTTCCCAAAACTCAACAGCTCTTCTTAAATGTGGAATTACGATAGTACCACCTACTAAAGTTGCAATAGACATGGTTTCCATCATTTCTTCTTTAGAAACGCCATTTTTATAGGCAGTTTCTAAATGATACGCAATACAATCATCACATCTTAAAACTGCAGAAGCTACTAAACCTAAAAGCTCTTTTGTTTTTGTTGGTAGATGACCTGCTTGAAATGCATTGGTATCTAAATTATAAATTCTTTTGATAACTTTATTATCCGAAGCTAAAATTTTTTCATTCATTTTAGCACGATACTCATTAAATTCTTTAACGTTTGTTGGCATTCTTTTCTTGATTTTTGATAACTCTTTGAGATACTTTTATGCTTATTTCATATAAAATAAGAATAGGAATTGCTACCACAATTTGGCTTGCAACATCTGGTGGTGTAATGATTGCAGCTAAAATTAACACTACAACCAAAGCATGTTTTCTGTACTTTCTTAAAAATTCGGGTGTTATTAAACCTATTTTAGTTAAAAAATAAATTAAAACAGGCAATTCAAATAATATTGAAACCCCTAATAACATGTTAGTTACTAGGCTTATGTGAGATTGTATTGTAAAAGTATTTTCAATAGAATCTGTAATTTGATAGTTGTATAAAAAATTGATGGATATTGGCGCAATTACATAAAAGCTAAATAAAACGCCCAAAAAGAATAAAAGCGATGCAATAAATATAAAACCTCTTGATTTTGATATTTCTTTTTCGGTTAATCCTGGAGAAATAAAGCGCCAAAGTTCCCATAGTAAATAAGGAAAAGCAACTACTATTCCTAAAATTAATGAAGACCAAATAGAGTTCATTAACTGTGAAGTAACCTCAATACTAATTAATTTTTTTTGATTAAAATTAGTTCCACAAAAATCACTATCCATACCAAACAAGTTGAAAAATTCACAAAATACTTGGTAGGTAATAAAATCTGGCTCTAAATGTGCCAGTAAAAAATGATCATAAACTTCTTTCGCAAAAATAAAAAATACAACAGCAAAAATAAAAACTGCTGACGCACTTCTTACCAAATGCCATCTTAATTCTTCTAAATGTCCTAAAAAAGACATTTCTTTTTGTTTGTCTGCCATTAAAAAATACCTTCTTTAATTAAATCATGTAAATGTACAACTCCTGCATAATTATTGGCATCATCTACAGCTAAAATTTGAGAAATGCTATTATTTTCCATGGTTTCTAAAGCCTCAACAGCCATTGCATCTTTATGAATTGTTTTTGGGTTTTTACCCATAATATCTAATGCTACAAAATCATCTATTTTTGTAGTTTTACTTAGCATTCTTCTAATATCACCATCAGTAATAATGCCAATTACTTTTTTATCTTTTACAACAGCTGTAACTCCTAAGCGCTTTTCAGAAATTTCTACGATTACTTTTGCTATGGTATCTGTTTCAACAACTTGTGGTAGTTCATTTTTTTCTAGCAAATCAGAGACTCTTAAATACAAACGTTTTCCTAAAGCTCCTCCTGGATGATATTTTGCAAAATCCTTGCTTGTAAATCCTTTTAATTCTAGTAAGCAAACTGCCAAAGCATCTCCCATTACCAATTGCGCAGTTGTGCTTGTTGTTGGTGCTAAGTTATTAGGACACGCTTCTTTCTCTACATAGGTGTTTAAGGTAAAATCTGCATTTTTGCCTAAAAAAGAATCTACATTTCCTGTTATGGCAATAATTTTATTTCCGTAGTTTTTTATCAACGGAACTAATACTTTTATTTCTGGAGTGTTGCCACTTTTAGAGATGCAGATAACTACATCATCTTTTAAAACATTTCCTAAATCTCCATGAATGGCATCTGCAGCATGCATAAAAACAGCTGGAGTTCCTGTAGAGTTAAAAGTTGCTACTATTTTTGTAGCAATATTGGCACTTTTACCTATTCCTGTTATAATAACTCTTCCTTTAAAATTATAAATATATTTTACAGCATTTTCAAAATCTATATTAATAAAATTTGCTAAATTAGCAATAGCATTACTTTCGGCTAAAATTGTATTTTTTGCGTTTGTAATAATTGAAGATTGATTTTTCAAGTCTTTAGTATTTTATCAGAATAAAAAAAAGTTATATCTTTAAGATATGTTTACAAGACAAATTTACTACAAAAATAAGTTTGCACAAATAATATAATTAAAGGTTTATCTTTTAATTTTCAACAAAATTTATATTGAATGGATTTACATAGTCCTCTTAAAAAGTTTTTTGGTTTTAATAAATTCAAAGGACTCCAAGAAGAAGTCATAAGAAGTATTGTGAATAACAACAATACGTTTGTAATAATGCCAACAGGTGGTGGCAAATCTTTATGTTACCAATTGCCAGCTTTAATGGCAGAAGGTACAGCAATTGTAGTTTCGCCTTTAATAGCTTTGATGAAAAATCAAGTAGATGCTATTAGAGGAATTTCTGAACACCATGGAGTTGCTCATGTTTTAAACTCCTCTTTAAATAAAACAGATGTTGCCCAAGTAAAAGAAGATATTGCAAGTGGCATTACAAAACTGTTATACGTTGCTCCAGAATCTTTAATTAAAGAAGAATATGTTTCTTTTTTAAGAACTCAAAAAATTTCTTTTGTAGCTATTGATGAAGCGCATTGTATTTCTGAATGGGGTCATGATTTTAGACCAGAATACAGAAACTTAAAACATATTATTAAAGCCATAGATAATGTGCCGATAATATGTTTAACAGCAACTGCAACAGAAAAAGTTCAAGAAGATATTTTAAAAACCTTAGGTATTACAGATGCAAACAGATTTAAAGCTTCTTTTAACAGAGATAATTTATTTTATGAAGTAAGACCTAAAACTGAAGATGTTCAAAAAGATATTATTCGCTTTGTAAAGCAAAGAGAAGGAAAATCTGGAATCATTTATTGTTTAAGCCGTAAAAAAGTAGAGGAAATTGCCCAAGTTTTACAAGTTAATGGTGTAAAAGCAGTTCCATATCATGCAGGTTTAGATGCAAAAACGCGCGTAAAACATCAAGATATGTTTTTGATGGAAGATTGTGATGTTGTGGTTGCAACCATTGCTTTTGGTATGGGAATTGACAAACCAGATGTTCGTTTTGTAATTCATCATGACATTCCTAAAAGTTTAGAAAGTTATTACCAAGAAACAGGTAGAGCTGGTAGAGATGATGGAGAAGGATATTGTTTAGCTTTTTATGCTTATAAAGACATAGAAAAGCTAGAGAAGTTTATGGCTAGCAAGCCAATTGCTGAGCAGGAAATTGGACATGCATTATTACAAGAAGTTGTGGGATATGCAGAAACTTCTATGAACAGACGTAAATATTTATTACATTATTTTGGTGAAGATTTTGATGAAGTAAATGGTCTTGGAGCTGACATGGATGATAATTCTAGAAATCCGAAGAAAAAACATGAAGCGAAAGAAAATGTTGTTTTACTTTTAAAAGTTGTTAGAGATACACTTCAAAAATACAAAGCCAAAGAAATTGTAAATACAATAATTGGTAAAGAAAATGCCTTATTAACATCACACAAAACACATTTACAACCTTATTTTGGTATTGGTAAAGATAAAACTGCTGGGTATTGGATGGCGTTAATTCGTCAAGTTTTGGTGGTAAACTTTATCAGAAAAGAAATAGAACAATATGGGGTTATAAAATTGACTGAAGAAGGGGAGAATTTTATAAAAAATCCTACATCTTTTTTAATGACCGAAGATCATGTTTACAACGAAGAAAACGATCAAGCAATTGTTACCAATGCAAAATCTTCTGGTGGTGTTGCTGATGAAAAATTAGTAAGTTTATTAAAAAACTTGCGTAAAAAAGTAGCCACAAAACAAGGAGTACCACCTTTTGCTGTTTTTCAAGATCCGTCTTTAGATGATATGGCTTTAAAATACCCAATTACTTTACCAGAATTAGCAACTGTGCATGGAGTAGGAGAAGGAAAAGCAAGAAAATTTGGGAAAGATTTTATACAGCTTATTGCCACTTATGTTGATGAAAATGATATTTTAAGACCCGATGACTTAATTGTAAAAAGTACAGGAATAAATTCAGGTTTAAAGTTATCGATAATTCAAAATACAGATAAGAAACTCCCTTTAGAGGATATTGCAAAATCCAAAGGGTTGGAAATGAATGAGTTGATTAAAGAGATGGAAGTTATTATCTTTTCTGGAACCAAATTAAATATCGATTATGCTTTAGATGATTTGTTAGATGAAGAGCAACAAGAAGAAATTCATGAATATTTTATGGAAGCTGAAACAGATGATATTGAAGAAGCTTTAAGCGAATTTGATGGTGATTATGATGAAGATGAATTGCGTTTAATGCGAATTAAATTCTTTAATGAAGTTGGTAATTAAAATTTATATTTCATATCTATAGCATATTTAACCAATTCATTTCCAGAAGATAAGTCTAGTTTACGAATAATGTTTTTACGGTGTGTATCTACAGTGGTTTTTGCGATAAATAATGTCTCAGAAATTTCTTTAGATGTTTTTCCGTTTGCAATTAAATTTAAAATTTCCTTTTCTCTATTTGATAAAATAATTTTATTAGATGTTCCAATAGTTACCTGATTCTCTATATAATTATTCATAAAATTGAAAGCCACATTTGGGTCAAAAAATGTTTGTCCGTTTGCAACTGCAACTATGGCTTTTGATAACATTTTAATACCTGAATTTTTTAAAATATAGCCTGTGGCACCAGCATCTAACATTTGTTTAATAGCTTCTGGTTGATCAAACATAGTCATTGCCAAAATATTAATATGGGGTAGTTTTTGCTTGATTATCTTAGTGGCTTGAATACCATCCATAATTGGCATTCTAATATCTGTAATAACTAGTTTAGGCTGTTTTAAACTGACTAGTTTTACAAGTTCATCTCCATTATTAACACTTCCAATAATGTTAATTTCATCATTATATTCAAAAAAAGATTTTACACCATCAATTAGCATTTGATGATCTTCTGCCATTATCACTGTAATCATAGTTTCATTTTAGATAAAAATAATGTTTTTTTAGGGTTTTAACATCCCTATGAATAAGTAATTATTAGACAGGGATATCTAAAATTATAGAACTTCCTTTTCCAAGAGTTGCATCAATACTAAAAGTACCATTTAAGTGTTTTACTCTTGTTTTTATAGAGTTAATTCCCATTCCATTTTTTAAATCTACTTTATTAATATCAAAACCTTTGCCATCGTCTTCAATAATAATATTTAGATTTTTATCATATAGAGAAATATTAATCGTCGCATTTTTGGCATCAGCATGTTTAATAATATTTGTTATTAATTCTTGAATAATCCTAAAAACGGTTATTTCTAAACTATTTTCTAAACGCTCATTAAGACCAAAATGGATTACTTCAATTTTAATTTTATCTGCTAAAGATATTTTTTCAGCCATTATTTGCACAGCCATCAACAAAGCTTGATTAGATATTACACCAGCATTTTTAGCATGTGCAATACTTCTTACCTTTAAATAAGCTTGATCTATTAAACCTTCAGTTTTATTGAATAATTCCTCTTGATTAATTTTCTTTTTTTCTCTGTTAATTTGTAAATTTTCGAAATGTAATTTTAAAGTAGCTAAAACAGACCCTAAATTGTCGTGCAAATCTTCTGCAATTCTTTTACGCTCTTTTTCTTGACCATTAATCATGGCATTTATAATACTTAATTCTTGTTCTTTAAGAAAAGTAATATTTTTTTGTGAAGCTAATTCTTTTTCTTTTTCTGCAAGTTTTATTTTCTTTTTAGAGTTTTTATGGCTTAGCAATGCAATAACTCCCCCAAATAAAATAAAAAGGAGAGCACCTATTAAAAAGTTTCTGTTTTTTTCTTTATCAATTTTTAATTGAAGGTTTTCTTTTTCGTTTTTTTCGTTTTTTGTTTTAAGTTCTTGTTTTTCTATATCATTTTTATATTTTTTATCTAAATTGGAGATTGCAATATTTTGGGCTGTATTGTTTAGACTGTCTTTTGCTAAATTAAATTTTTCGAAATATTCAAAGGCTTTTTTATAATTTCCATATTCTTTATAAATATGAGCAAAATTTTCGAAAATAATTTTGTTGTATTTTAATTGATAAGCATCTAATTGTATTGCTTCTGCTTTTTTTAGTTGAATAAGAGCTTCTTTAAAATTACGCTGTTTTTTTAAAAATAATGCGTAATTGATATAAAAACCAACCATTGTAATTTTATCTGATGAATCTAAAATAGAGACTGTTTTTTTGAAAAAGTAATTCGCTGAATCTGGTTGTTGTAAAGTATATAAAAAAGCTAAATTTAAATATACTGAGGCTTTATATTGTTTTAGTTCTTCTCTGTTTGTTAATAATAATGATTTCTTATAAAATTTACTCGATTTACTTATAGAATCTTGATTCCAAAAGTAAGCTGCATAAGCGTTATTTGCTTTTAATTGCATTAATGAATCGCTTTTTTCTTCTGCATATTTAGAGTAATCATCTAAATATAGTTTTGCATCTTCATTTAAATTATTTTGCGACTTAATTAAGTAATATAAATTGATGTTACATTTTGCAATGCTATCCTTGTTATTTGTTTTTAAATAAAAATTTCTTGATTTAATGTAGCTTTCATAAGCTTTGTAATGTTTATTTTCGAAATCAAATTGTTTTCCTTTTTTAAAATAGTAGTAAGCAGAATCTAGTTTTGAGTTTTGAGCATAACAAAAACTACAAAACATAAAAAATATGATTTGTAGTTTTAAAGTATTAATATATCTTAAAGCTTTCAATTAAGGATTTCTAACAATTACACCTCCACCACCAGCTTCATCTGGCATAAGAATAGTTTCTTCTACTGCTTTTGTAATATTAAATTTACCACAACCCCAATCATGAGAATCTTTATGAAACATCTTTAATAAGGAATATTTTATTCTAAAAATTTGACTGTTAAAATCAGAAGGTATATCGTTTACAATATACACATTAACAGAATCATCTTTATGTAATTTAAAAGGTTCATCTTCCTCAGAATCAAATTTAATAGTTGAAAATGGTATTTCAATAGGTAAACTTATAAAGTCTTCTTTACCACAAATACGTTCTATAGTTCCATTAGAAATATGAACTATAATTCCTTTTGCACCATCTTTTTTATCTAAATAATAACATTCCACATATTTATAAGGATTTTTTTTGTTTTCAGCTACTAGAAAATCGAGATAAATAGTATTATCTCTTAAATCAAAACGATTTGAATCGCTCGCTTTAATAATTAATGGTTCTGGCATATATTTAGTTTTATGGTTAAAATCATTTCAAATATCAGAAATATTCAAAATAATAACATACCTATAAATAGGTATATTTTTACCACTAAATATAAGTAAAAAACTATAAAGTTAAAACAGTTAATAAAACTCCAAAAACGATAGCAATAAATTTTTGTAAGTTAAATTTATGATTTTCAGTGCTTTCAAAAAGAATAATTGTAGAAATGTGCAGAAAAACGCCAATAATTAAAGCCGTAATTTCTGTTGCGTAGGTTGTGAAAAACGAAATTTTATCTCCCAGCAAAACGCCTAAAGGACTCATTAATCCAAAGAAAAATAGAAAACTAAAAACTATTTTTTTATCATATTTTGTTTGCATTAAAAAGGATGTTAACACGATTGCAATCGGAATTTTATGCACAACAATAGCCCATAATAAATTTTCATCTGCATGATGAATAGGTAATCCTTCAGAAAAAGCATGTAAACACAAACTAACAAACAATAAGGTTGGAAACTTTTTCCCATCTGAATGCATATGAATATGTCCATGTTCTGCTCCTTTAGAAAAAGACTCTAAAACCGATTGTAAAATAATACCTACCAGAATAAAAACCCCAATAACAGTGCTGTTGCTTGTAACTGTATAAACATCTGGTAATAAATGCAATATTGTAACCGATAATAAATACGCACCACTAAATGCTAACAGTAAACGAACAATTTGTTTGCTGGGTTTTGTAAATAAAACTAGTAGTGAACCTACTAAAACAGCTATTATTAATAAGATATAATTCACTTGGCAACTAAAATTAATCTGTTAGAAATTTTCTCATTAAAATTATTCAATTTATAATCTCCAAAAGTATGTGTAATTGTAAAACCAACTTTATCAAAGTAAGATTTCATTTTAGTTTCATCTAAATATTTTACTCTTTCTGTGTAAGAATGTTGTTCATCATCAGCAAAAAAAGTGATATTTTTTAAAATAAAACCATTTTTAATTTCCCTTGTAATGTGAAACGTAATGTCGTCTACAATTTTGATTTCTTTCGCCACTAAATTTTCTTTTACCAATGCAGCATTTAAAAAATCGAACACAAAAAAACCATTTGTATGCAAACCATTTTTTATGTTTTGTAAAATTAAAATGTCTTCTTTATCATCCTCAAAATAACCAAAACTTGTAAATAGGTTAAAAATAGCATCATATTGATTGTTAAAAGGTTCACGCATATCATGTACCTTAAATTTTAATGAAGTATTCTCGAATTGTTTTGCAATTTTTATACTGTTTTCAGCCAAATCACCACCAGTAACTTTGTATCCTAATGAATTTAAAAATACAGAATGACGCCCTTTTCCACAAGGTAAATCTAAAATATGAGTTGTTTTTGGCAACGCTAAAAATGCAGTTATATTTTTCATAAATAACTGTGCATCAGCATTGTTTCTATCTTTATAAAGAATGTGATAATACTTTGTATTAAACCATTCTGTAAACCAATCTTTTTCTATCATCATTTTATTGAGTTTGTAAAAGTAGTTAAATCTTACGTTCTGTAAAATCATTTTTTATAAATATAAAGTTTCGGTTCTCAGCAGCATATTCAATAGCAATATTCAGCAATAGTTTTCAGTAATTTACTACAAACAAATACAGCAGCTTTCAACTAATTTTAATGCAATCTAAAACTACCAACAATTTTTTGTTTCTTCAAACTTCCTTTTTCTTACTTTCAACTTATAATAGTAACTTTGCACTATGGATAAAGATTTTAAAATGACAGCAACAACACTTTTTGGTTTAGAAGGTGTTTTGGCAGAAGAACTGAAAAATTTAGGCGCTCAAGATGTTAAAGAAGCTGTAAGAAGTGTTTCTTTTAGGGGAGATAAAGGTTTTATGTATAAAGCAAATATAGCTTTAAGAACTGCTGTTCGAATTTTAAAACCTATAAAAGTTTGTAAAATTTACGATGAAGAAGATTTATACGAATCTATCCAAAAAATTAAATGGGAAAACTTTTTAGATGCAGAAGGCACCTTTGCAATTGGAGCTGTTGTGAATTCTAAAAATTTTACATCGAATTCGCATTATATATCTTTAAAATCTAAAGATGCAATTGCAGATTATTTTAGACATAAATATCATAAAAGACCGAATGTAGATTTAAAATACCCAGATGTTAAAATCCACATTCATATTCAAAAAGATTGGTTAACGGTTTCTTTGGATTCTTCTGGAGATTCTTTGCACAAACGTGGTTACAGAACAGCTACGAATATTGCACCAATTAACGAAGTTTTGGCTGCAGGAATGGTTTTACTATCAGGCTATACAGGAGATGAAAATTTTATTGACCCCATGTGTGGTTCAGGTACAATTTTAATTGAAGCTGCCATGATTGCTAATAATATTCCAGCAAACATCAACAGAAAATTGTTTGCTTTTGAGCAGTGGAAAGATTATGATGAAGATTTATACTTTACCATTCAAGAATCTTTATTAAAGAAAATTCGTTCTTCTCATTTTAAAATTATGGGCTTTGACAAAGCACCATCTGCTGTTCAAAAAGCCAAGGCAAATGTAGAAAGTGCCAATTTAGATGAATTTATTGGGGTACATCATGTCAACTTTTTCAATTCTACCAAAGAAGTTTTTGGAAATACCACCATTTTGTTCAATCCACCTTATGGAGAACGTTTAAATATTGATGTTCAAGAATTTTACAAAAAAATTGGCGATACTTTAAAACACAATTACCCTGGTTCTACTGCTTGGTTAATAACTTCAGATACAGATGCTTTGAAATCTGTAGGTTTGCGAACTTCAAAAAGATTGGCGCTTAAAAACGGAGATTTAGACTGTAAATTTGTTAGATACGATTTGTATGAAGGTTCTCGTAAAATTAAACCTAGAAAAAATAATTCGGACGAGGAAGAGTAGTTTTAAGGTTTTTATAAGGAACAAAGTAATCTTGATATTAAACCTTTTAATTTTTGTTGGAAGCTATTTCCTGCTTTCCATTATATCTTTTTAATTGTTTCTTAACAAATAAAACTTATTCTGTTAGATGTTGTAATTTTTTGAAATGAACAAATATGCTATTTTAAGGCCATTAAAAAGGATGCCATTTCAATCAGGGCTAAACTTGTTTGTTACCTATTAAACCCACAATTTCTATTTTTTTAAAATTAGAATACAAATAAAGGTTAAAACTGTTTTAAATACTATTTGTTAAATATGAATGGTGGCAACTAGTTTTTTTAATTAATAGTTTTCATAATTGGATATGTATCCTCTTTTTTAATATATCCATCCAAAATCAGGCTATGTTTTTTTCTTTCTGTATCATAGATAAAAGTCAATTTCTCACCATGTAAGAAATGAAAATAAATCGAGCTTATTTCGTTTTCCATTTTTGAGTCCGTTAATGCAATTTTCTTTTTTCCATAAGTACACATTGCTGAAGGAATAAAGGCATAATAATTTGTCTCTTTTCCAGAAATGATTTTTTCAGAATAAAAATCCAATTCAGCATTTATACTGTCCTTTTTTGAAGAAATATAATTATATCGAACAACTCCTTTTAAAGGCTTGTTTACTGGTCTAACATCATAGAAACTACAAGGATTTATACTAATTATATATTCGGTATTTTCTTTAAATTTCAAAGCACTCACGCTAATTTGTTTGCCATTTTTTGAACATATTAAAGTGTCAAAATCCATTTTATGAATTTTTATATTGTGCTTTGTCTTGTCAGGCACAATTGTTCGTCCATTTATGTTAAATACTATTTGTTGTCCTTTTAAGTGCATTGTTTCAAAACTAATTATAGCCTCTTCGTACTGACTAAACAAATTTGTTATTGTCAGAATCAATAAAAACGAGAATATGTATTTGTTCTGGGTCATTTCTCAAATTGGTTACAACTCGTTATCTAGTAACTTATCTTACAAATATCCCATAAAAAACAAATAGGATACACAAACTTTTGTTGCTTACTTGTTTTTTTTAATTGGATAAATTATAAATTAAGTAA
Source organism: Polaribacter sp. Hel_I_88 (assembly GCF_000687935.1). Lineage (NCBI taxonomy): Bacteria > Pseudomonadati > Bacteroidota > Flavobacteriia > Flavobacteriales > Flavobacteriaceae > Polaribacter > Polaribacter sp. Hel_I_88. The sequence continues at coordinate 3,266,478 of NZ_JHZZ01000001.1, forward strand.
ATAAAATGTAAACTTTAAGAAGAAACTGCCCCTAAAGTATACAGTTGCTCTAGAGTAGGAGAGATACTACCACCTGCAGGCTCTAAAGTAATACCAAATGCTTCTGATTGGTTTGCATTTGTAATGGTAAATATTTTGTTGGTATCCGCTGTAAAAGAATCTAAAGTTCCTAAACTTGTTGGTGTTAAAGGGTCTAAAGTTAAAGACCAAACTTGATACACTTTTCCTTTTGGAGGTTCAGGTAAACCTTTGGCATCTAAATAAATAGATTGCGTTTTTTTATCCCAATACACTTTTGCATAAGCACCTGGTGAAACTGCTTGGCCACCTAAAGGAACTGAAATAATATCTTTATCTCTAAAAATTGTAATCAGTTTTTCTGCAGAAGCTAAATTGGTAGAAGCACTGTCTATTTGAGCTTCTAAAAGTTCTTTTTCAAAATTTTCAGAGGCCAATTGTTCTTTTAATTTATTATTTTGAAGTACAGATAAAATTAAAGTTGAACCTAATATAAAAGCAGCTGCCCAACCAACATATTGTTTCCAATTCGATTGTGGTTTTGCTATTGAAATTACTTTCGTTTCATCAACTTTTAATTTATGCCTTATATTTTCAAATGAATAAGAAGCATCTCTTTTTGTAGCAGCCGTTAATTGTACAATTGCCTTTTCTATAGATTCTACTTCTGCTAATAATTCTGGATTTTGTTGAATTGCAGCGTGTACTTCCTCATTTTCTTTTTCAGAAAGGGAGCCTGCTATATACAGTTCTAAAATTCCAGTTGCTATGTAGTCTTTTGTATTCATTTTTTAAACGCCTAACATTGTTCTTAATTCACCAATGCAAGACCTATTTCTTGTTTTTATGGTTCCTAATGGAATATTCAATTCTTCAGATGCTTCTTTTTGTGTAAATCCTTTAAAATATAGTAATTCAATTACAGATTTACAGGTTTCGCCTAATTTGGTTACAAACTCTTTTAAACCAATTGTATTTGTTTCGCTATCTAAACTAGAACTGCTTTCCAATATATCTACGAAAAAATCTGCACTTAGGTTTTGTTTAGACTGTTTAAATTTTTTAGATCGTGTATAATCTATTGCTGCGTTTCTAGCAATATTTAATAACCACGTAAAAAAACGACCTTTTTTTGCAGAATAAGTATCTGCTTTGTTCCATGCTTTAATAAAGACGTCTTGCGTAATTTCTTGAGCTACATCATCATTTTTAACAATGTTATTTACAACACCAGAAATACTGTTACAATAGAAACTGTAAAGTTTTTCATAGGCTTTTACGTCCTTTTGCTGAAACTGTAAAATTAATTCTGTTTGGTCTTTCATCTATTCGAACAAAAATAGGGTAAATTTTTAGTATAATTTTATTTTTTTTCTATAATTATGTACGAACTTTCTGCAATCACAATTCGTTTAAAAAATTCTTTTAAAGAAAAATATTCTTCAGAAGAATATGTTTTTTTATTTAAACTAAAACGTGTAATTACATTTACAACATTGCCTTTATTAACTGTTTTTAGTAAAAAAGTACCACTATTATTTGGTAACGAAATAGCCATTTGTTCTGGTAATTGGGTAACCTTATAAGTATCAGGAACTTCTAAACTAAGTGTAAAAGTACTACTTTTTGCAAAACCAAAATCTACAGGATAATTTCTTTCTTTAAGTTTAAACGGATTTTCTTTTAATCGATTAAAGAAAAAAGGATTAATTCTTGCTTTTTGAGTCAACTCATCATTCATAAAGATTGTTACTTCAAATATTTCTTGTAAAGGTTTTTCTAAATTATCTTTAAAATGAACCTCATAGCTGTCTACTTCTATATTAGAATTATCTTCTTCAAATTCTTTAATGTAATTGTTTTTGCCTAAAATACTTAGCTTTTCTCTTTGGTTTTGAGCTATATAACCAATTCTTCTTGTGAGTAGATTACCAACAAAATTGCCATTTTCATTTAATTTTAATTTGGCTGATGTATTTATAGATGATTTTGTTTTTGGTTGTAAAACTACCCAATTACTTTCTTTTTTAAAATTTATAACCCTAGCTTGTCCATTTAAAGTTCTTAAAGGAACTTGCCCAAAAGGCGAAAATTTATCTGTTGCATCTAAATAATATTCTTTGCCATTAATTGTGGTTTTTATAACTACATAATTAAAATCGAAAATTACTGGATACAATGTAGTTGGTAAACCGTGATTTCTTGTAGAAAGTATTACCAATTCTGCCTCTATATCTGCAGCTTCTAAAGCATTGAATAAAGATAAATTAATTTCACCTGCACTACCTGATCTATCTTCAAAAGCATCTTTTACTTTTTCATCTTCACTATTCCAATACTTTTCATTCCAAGAATAATGGTTTTGAATAAATGTATAAATACTTTTAGCTTTTTCTAATTGATTTTCTATGGCTAAAATGTCTTCTGGAATTCTTCTTTTAAAAAAGCCTTTTTTACTGGTTTGATTATTAAAAAATATATCTTTTAATTTTTTATCAGCTTCTTTCCAAGTAGTGGTATATCTTTCTGTTTTACCTCTAGGACTTGTATAAGATTTTAAATCAAAAGTTAATCGAGAAACGTAGTTTTTCTTACTTAACATAAAATCTTCTTCTTTAAAGGCAGGTACATCATACATTCCATAAGAGTATATTGCACAGGCAGCATCACCTAACAAACCATCAATGTAAATACATTTTTTGTTTATAGAAGGTTCGTCTTTATCTAAATTTAAATAACCAATAATTCTAATATTATATTTATAATTTCCTAAAATAGCTGCATCAAATTCGCTTTTAATTTTGGGAATATCAGATTGAAAATACCAATCATCAATACCAGAATATGGAGAAATTTTACTGTAGGAATACTCTAAAACACTCCCAACTTTTATATTCGGAAATGTAAATTTATGAGCAGTCCAAGCTTCTGATTCTTCTACTTTAAAAATGGTATTGTCATTTAAATTAGTAGTTTGTATTTTACCGTTTTCAGATATATTATACGTTATCGCTTTTAAGTCTATTATTTTTTCTTTCTTATAAGAATTAATTACAACATTCGCTAAATCAAAAGCTTTTTGATCTAAAATTTTTATTCGATAATAAAAATCTGTTCTTGTATTAAAACCATTTTTTTTGTCTAAATAAATATTGGCATGTTCATATAACACTACTGCTGTTGCTGTTGAGTCTTTATCATAAACTGTCATTGCTAATTCATCTAAACTGGTTTGACCCATTTTTGATGATTTTTCTACTTGAGAATTTAAAAAGGTAGCACTAAATAATAATGTTAGGAGTAAAATTTTTTTTTTCATATTTAAAAACGGACTATTTTTTTCACACTATTTCTATTCAAGTAATTTTTTACAATCGATTTAGCAATTTCTTTATAATTAATAGTTGTTAATACTGATTTTAGGATTTCAGCATTATTTTCTTGAAATGCTAAATTTGTATAACCATAGCTAGTAACAACGTTATTTTCGATTAATATAATTGCATTTTCTTCAACTTCTCTCCCTTTTTCAACAATTATAAAATTATCGTTATTAAAATTTTCTTCATTAATTTTAAAACTCTTTTTAAAGTTGAATTTAGGTGAAATATCTTCTAATTCTAAATAATATTTTAAACGAGTAAATAGCTCGTTACCTGTTTTGTTAAAAGAAACAGAAGTTGCTCTTTCTTGAATTTTTACAGCCCTTCTTGTGGTTTTGATAAACAAGTTGTTTATCTCTGCTTTTATATTTTTTCCTTTTCCAATAAAAATAACTTTTCCATTGGTATCATGTACATAAAAAATACCTAAAACACTCGGAATTTCATCAATTAAATTCTTTAGTTTCTCTTTTTCGAGCCTTCTATCAAAATATTTAATGGAGCTTTGAAAAATAGTTTTTTGAGTATCTTTTGCCAACAATAATTTAAACAATTGTATGGTAGCCAAAGCATCACCATTTGCTCTGTGCCTTTCTGTTATAGGAATTCCCAATGCTTTGGTTAATTTGCCTAAGCTATATGAAGGTTGGTCTAAAATAAGTTGCTGACTTAATTCTACTGTACACAATGTATTTCTCTCAAAATCATACCCTAATCTTTCGAATTCGGTTCTTAAAATTCTATAATCAAATGCAGAATTATGAGCTACAATTATGCAGCCTTTTGTAATCTCTACAATTCTTTTGGCAACTTCGTAAAATTTTGGTGCATTTTGCAACATTTTGTTGTTAATGCCAGTAAGTCTTACTACAAATTCTTGAATGGGTTTTTCAGGATTTATGAGGGATATAAACGTGTCTACAACTTCATGTCCATCAAATTTATGTATTGCAATTTCGGTAATTCCTTCTTCATTAAATTTACCTCCAGTGGTTTCAATATCTAGTATAGCGTACAATTTTTTTCTTTTTTTTGTGAAATTTACTGATAATATTAACGACTACCAAATATAGAACTTCCAACTCGAATCATGGTACTTCCGTTTTCGATTGCCAATTGGTAATCTCCACTCATTCCCATTGATAAAACTTCAAGCTGGCAATTGGCTGCTTCTGTTTTTTGTTTTTGTAAATCGAAAAAGTTTTTAAGGGATGAAAACTCTTCATTCAGCTGATCTTTATCATCAGTAAATGTGGCCATTCCCATAAAACCAACCACTTTAATATTTTGTAAAGTTGCTATTTCTTCGGATGTTAAAATTGCATCAATTTCATCAAAAGAAAGTCCGAATTTAGAATCTTCCTTAGCAATTTTAGCTTGTAACAAAACTTTAATATTTCGATCATGTTTTTTAGCTTCTTTGTTGATGACTTTTAAGGTTTTAAATTTATCGACTCCGTGAATTAAATCGACAAAATGTGCCATATATTTTACCTTATTACTCTGTAAATGGCCAATCATGTGCCATTGAATGTCTTTAGGTAAAGCATCATATTTATCCACCATTTCTTGAATTTTATTTTCGCCTAAAATACGCTGACCAGCATTATAAGCTTCTTGTAAATCTTCAATAGGTTTGGTTTTAGAAACTGCAACAAGCGTTACATTTTCTGGTATTTTCGATTTAAATTCTTGTATATTTTCTTTAATCATTTTGATAATTTTTTAAGCTGATATTCATCAATCTAAATAATGAGAAACTTTTATTTAAAAATACATAAACTATATTTTCAACTTTTTTTTTAGACTGATTTTTTAAAAGATAAAATTTAAAACTCATAAACAGTTAAACCACTTCTTAATTTTGGCTGAATATACGTTGTTTTTGGAGGCATTTTTAAATTTGCATCCGCAATTTCTTTCAATTCAAAAATTGTTACAGGCATCATACTAAAACCAATCGTATAAAAACCAGCATCTACTTTTGTTTTGATGGAAATTACATCTTTTTTATTATCAGAATGGCCAACTCTGTCATTATTCGTTAAATCTTTAACCCCTAAAATTGGTTCTAAAACAGTTCTAAATAATATTTCTGAATCTAATTTACTCAAAGCATTCGTAAAAGTGTAATTATCTTCTTTAAAATATAAAGAATAAAACTCACCATTTAAATACATACTAAAATGATGTTTTTTATCTGGAAAATAAATCAATTGTCCACGATTTTGAATAACAAAATGAACACTTAATTTCTCTAAAAATTCCTCTACAGATAAGCCATTTAAATCTTTTACAAATCGATTAAACTCAGAGATTTTTAATTGTGATTCTGGAATTAAATAACTCATAAAATAGTTATACGCTTCAGAACCAGTATGATTTTCGTTTTCTGAAGCTAATTCTTTAGCTAACAAAGCAGATGATGCAGTTCTATGATGCCCATCAGCAATATACAAAGCCTCTATTTTGGCAAACGCTTTTGTAATTTTTTGAGTGATATTCTCATCATTTACAACCCAAAGTTTATGCAACATTTTATCGGTTGTAGAAAACTCATACTCAGGGTTTTTTGCTTTTTCTTTATTGATGATTTCCTCAAGTGTTTCATCATCTCTAAACGTTAACAAAACAGGTTCTGCATTAAAACCAATTATTTTTAAATATTTTTCAAAAAGACGTTCTCTTTTATGGATTGTTCCTTCGTGTTTTTTAATCAAATTATTCTTGTAATCATCAATACTTGTAGCTCCAATAATGCCACAAAAAGTATTGGTAGCATCGCTTCTTTCGTAAATATAAAAACCAGGAATGGTATCTTGATTAAAAATTTTGTTCCTTTTAAAATCTGCATATCTGCTTTGTACTAATTGAAATCTTTTTTCTGTAGAAACTTCTTGTAAATATTTATAATCAGGATTTACAACATGTAAAAAAGTGTAAGGATTAAAATCTAGTTTTGCACCTAATTCAGCAGGAGTATAGGTTTCATAAGATTTGGAAGAAACCAAAGCAACTTTATCTCTACTTGCTCTAACTGCTTTAAAAGGTTTAATTATGGCCATGTTTTACTATTCAGGTTGCAGATTTGGTATGCAGTTTACAATTTTAGTTTTTTAATATTTTTATAAAAAAAAGACTATCTCAATAATTCTATAATTTGTTTTGCAATTTCTAAACCAACTCTTTCTTCTGCTTCTAAAGTTCCTGCACCAATATGTGGAGATAAAGATAAATCAGGATTCATTAATAGTTGAATTTCTGGATTTGGTTCGCTTTCAAAAACATCTAAACCAGCAAATTGTACTTTTCCATTTTCAATAGCCGTAATTAATGCAACTTCATTTAAATTACTACCTCTAGAGGTATTTATAATTCCAACTCCATCTTTCATTTTTTCTATTTCATCAGTATCTATAACATACCCTTCTTGCTCAGGAATATGAATTGTAATAAAATCAGCTTCTTTTAATAATTCTTCTTTGGTGCTCATATCAATATTAAAATTGATTTTTTGACCATTAAAAAAGTTTAAAGTGATGCTTTCAGAAGTAATATTATCATCAATAGCAATTACTTCCATTCCAATTCCGATGGCAATTTTTGCAACTTCTTGACCAATGCTGCCAAAACCAATAATTCCTAATTTTTTGCCACGTAATTCTGTTCCTTCAGAATACGTTTTTTTTAATTCTCTAAATCTAGAATCTCCTTCTAAAGGCATTTCTCTGTTGGCAGAATGTAAAAATCGTACCATTCCAAATAAATGTGCAAATACCATTTCTGCAACAGAAACTGTTGAAGCTTCTGGAGCATTTATTACATGTAAACCTTTATCAATTGCATACTCTACATCAATAGTATCCATACCAACACCTGCAAAAGCAATTAATTTTAAAGACGGGCATTCATCAATTAAATCGTCTCTAACTTCGGTTAAACTTTTAACAATAATTGCATCTATATTGTTATCATTTATATAATTTTCTAGTTGATTTTGAGCAACTTTTACATTTAGTACTTCAAAACCTCCTTTTTCTAAAGCTTCGATTCCGCTTTTTGATAATCCGTCGTTTGCTAATATTTTCATTCTTAATTCAATTCAAAATTTATAATTTATAGTTCAAGGTTTGGTTCATACTCTAAATTTTGAATATTAAATTTTAAACCTTGAATTCTTTATTTTAAAGCTTTCATTACATCTACCAAAGCTTGCACACTATAAAGTGGCAAAGCATTGTACATGCTTGCTCTATAACCACCAACACTTCTGTGTCCATTTAATCCATTTATTCCTGCTTCTTTCAACATTTTGTCAAACTTTTCTGTTAAAGATTCATCTGTTAACACAAAAGTTGCATTCATAATACTTCTATCTTCTTTGGCTACAATTCCTTTAAAAAGAGGATTTCTATCAATTTCAGCATATAAGAGTTCTGCTTTTTTATTGTTTACTTCTTCAATAAATGGAATGCCACCTAAATCTTTTAACCATTGTAATGTTAGCATAGAAACATACACAGCAAAAACTGATGGTGTATTGTACATGCTATCGCTTTTAATATGAATTTGATAGTTTAACATAGAAGGAATATGTCTTTCTACTTTTCCTAAAATTTCTTCTTTGATAATTACTAAAGTAGTTCCTGCAGGCCCCATGTTTTTTTGAGCTCCAGCATAAATTAAATCGAACTTCTCAAAATCTAATTGACGAGAAAAAATATCTGAACTCATATCGCAAATCAAAGAAACATTTGTTTCTGGAAACGATTTCATTTGTGTTCCTGCAACTGTATTGTTGCTTGTACAGTGAAAATAATCTGCATCCTTTGGAATTGAATATCCTTTAGGAATATAATTAAAACCTTTGTCTTTTGAGGAAGCTACTTCCACAACTTCACCAAAAGCTTTTGCTTCTTTTATGGCTTTGTCAGACCAAGTTCCTGTGTTTAAATACGCTGCTTTTTTATTTAATAAATTGTAAGCAACCATTAAAAATTCCATACTTGCACCACCTTGTAAAAAAATGGCTTGATATCCTTTATTTTCTAAACCTAACAATTCTAAAGCTAAAGAGCGTGCTTTTTCTATCACTTCAACAAAAGGTTTGCTTCTGTGCGAAATTTCGATTAACGATAAATTATCATCATTAAAATTTAGAATAGCATCTGATGCTTTTTGCAAAACCTCTTGTGGTAAAATACAAGGCCCAGCACTAAAATTATGTTTTTTCATACTACTATTAGGTTCAAAATTTAATGTTTTAAGATTCAAAGTTTTGAGTAAAAACTTTGTCTCAATTTTTTTTTTTTTAAATAATAATTTGTGGAATTTTAAAAAACCACACAATTATTTTTAATTTGTGAATTCGTGGCCAATTTATTTTCAGCGCAATTCTTTGCAAACTTTGCGAAAAACCTTTGCCCTCTTCACATTTATATTTTAGATAAAAACTCCAAAGTATTTACGCCATCAGCATAATCTGTTAACTTCGGATGTTGCGTTTGCCCAAAAGCAACTTCATTTTCTAAAAAATCTTTGGCAACAATACACTGTATTTTTTCTTTATCTTGATGTAATTTTATTTTTAAGTCGATTTCATTGTCATAATATTCATAAAAAACGGTAGCAATAGGAGAGGAGTAACTTTCATCTTCCTTAATCATTAAAAAACCATTTTCTAACAAATCGAATTCACTCATTAAATATACAGCCTTATTATAATCGTAATTATTGGCGTATTTTGCATTGTTAATGATGTCTTTTTTTGAGAACATTCCATTGAAAAAGGGATTGAAATCAAAATCTTTTGGCACATACAGTTTTGAAACAGATCTGCAACCCAAACCAAAGTATTGAAAAACATCTTGAGACAGTTTTTCAAAATCTTTATCTGTGACTTTATCAGTAATCACAGCTACAGAATTTCTACTTTTTCTGATAATGTTTGGTTTATCTTTAAAGTAATAATCAAAATAACGAGCAGTATTGTTGCTTCCTGTTGCAATAACAGCTTCAAAATCGGTTAATTTTTCTTCAGTAAATGTAATTTTGCCTTTAAAACCGGGTTCTACATATTCCAAAAATTTTGCTAAAAAAGGCAGTAAATGTTTATCATTAGATGATTGTTTAACAACTACAGCATGTCCAGAAATTAAGACCGATAAAAAATCGTGAAAACCAACCAAAGGAATGTTGCCAGCCATAATAACTGCTACTTTTTTAGAAGAAGTATTTTCAACATTTATTTCACCAACAAAGTTTTTTAAGTTGTTTTCTGTTAGTGCATTAGACCAGCTTTCTAAAGAAAATAGAATGTTATCTTTTGTAAACCAAGAGTTTTTTTCTTGCGCTAATTTTATTTGATGTTTAAAACCTTCAAAAAAAAGAATGTTATCTACAACACTCTCCTTTTTCTCAAAACCAGCTGTTTTAAATTGACTTAAAAAATGCCCTAATTTTGAAAATGCTAAAATTCTATTCTGAATACTAATCATTTATTTGGTTGTCTATTATTTTGGCTTTATTTTTGCAAAAGCAAAGGTACAAAAACAGAAAAGAAAATTATGGCAATTATTATAACAGATGAGTGTATAAATTGTGGGGCATGTGAACCAGAATGTCCTAATACAGCAATTTACGAAGGTGCAGACGATTGGAAATATTCTGATGGAACAGATTTGAAAGGAAATGTAGTGTTACCAAATGGTAAAACCAAAAATGCAGACGAAGATCAAGAACCAGTTTCTGATGAAATTTATTTTATTGTTGCAGATAAATGTACAGAATGTAAAGGTTTTCATGAAGAGCCACAATGTGCTGCAGTTTGTCCTGTAGATTGTTGTGTGCCAGATGATGACAATGTTGAAACTGAAGAAGAATTATTGGCGAAACAGAAGTTTATGCACAATGATTAATTCTTTTGTTTCATGATTTAGTAAATGCCTTAAAGCAATAAAAAAAATAATATTTAGGATTTTTAATTTCTTGAAAATCATTTAAAAGTTTGTAAAACCTCGATTAATTTCGAGGTTTTTTTAGTCCCATTTTTTAAGATACTCAGCAATTAATTGTTTGTTTTTCCAAGCTGATTTATTGTAAGCTTCATTAGTAATATACTCAAATCTTTTTAGTGGGCTATCTTTTGTTACAGGTTTTGTTTCTTGAGCTTCTATACTAAATACATTTGTAATTAGTACTTCTGTAGTTTCTTTGGTATCTAATTCAATCTTTATATCAAACTTTACTTTATTTTTTGTGCGCGAATTTTCTTTGAATTTTATAGGTCTGTGTACGTATGCATACGTTCCTCTAATTTCTTTGTAATAAGAAACATAAACTTTATTTTCCTCATTTTTTTCATAAAATAAAGTTATTGTATTTATATCTTCAGAAACTTTAATACCTAGCAACCATTTTAAATTTACATTCTGCCCCCTTTTTCCATCAGCAAATTGATAATCTATTTTTGCAATGGTAAAATCTGTAGGATTAATAAAAATTTTTCCACTGTATTTAGATTTTGATTTTCTGGGTTCAAAGTTTAAAACATACATCATTTTTGATCCTAAAATGGCGTTTGTCTCTAAAGTATGTTCGTAATATTTTTGACTTAAAAAATTTTGTTGCCTTTGAGAATTAAAAAAACTACCTTTATATTTAGAGGTATTAAATCCACTTAAAGCAAAGTTTTCATTAAAAGTATTTTCAAGGTTTAAAGAATCTGTTTCATTAATTACTTCTTTTATAGAAAGTGAATCTTCAATAGGAAACAAGCCAGTACTTACTTTGTAGGTTTCATTTTTATTAAGGTGTTTTAAAACAATACTTTGTAAATCGTTTTGAGCATCTTCAATCGTAATTTTTTTTCTGTTTTGCATCGATTTGTAACCTTGTACAGTATCTATTTTATCGATATTTTGAAACTTTTTTGTTTTTTCTATAAATAATTTTTTGGTTTTGATATTTCCATAAAATTCATTGGAAAAATTAGGATCACTATTTTTTAAATTGTTTGCATAATCTGTCAATTCTTTTTCAGCTATTTTTCTCTTTTTTCTGCTTAATAATGTGCTTTTATCTAAATTTAAGTCCAATTTTTTAAAGTTGATAAAACTATTTTCTTTTACATAAAAATTACTATTTAAAGCTCCTGAAACAAAATTTTCTTTCATGCTTTTTTGAGTTTTTAAAATAATAGAATCTAAAGAAATTTTAGCTAAATTCAACTGAATTTCGTCTAACTCATTAACTTTTTCAACTAAAAGAACAGTATACTTCAGTTTTTTAAATTCATCGAAATTTATAGTTAAGGTTACATAGCCTAAACTTGAAAAAGTAATTGTTTCTAAACCTTTACTTTGAATAATAAATTCGCCATCAATATTAGACGTACTCCCTCTGTTTAAATTTGTAATAATTGCAACATTTTGTATCGGTTCTAAAGAAACATTATCTACTACTTTTCCAGTAATCGTTTGAGAAATCAGAGAAAAACATCCGAAGAAAAAAAGAAAAACAAAAGGTAATTTTTTAAGCATAGTTGGTTAATTTTTGGGAAAAGTAGAAAAAAATTCAAAACTTGAAACTACAACTATTTTAAGTTTAACAAACTATTATACATCTATTTTCAGAATTTTAAGAAGTGTTAACTTAAATTAAGTTAATTCTTATTGTTATAAACGTTTTTGAATAATTCAACCAAAGTAATAATTCCAAAAAATTGTCAAATTAATTCGGATTTTTTTATTTTTAAAAAAACTATATTTGCACTCGCAAAAATCAAGTAGTGATTCTTGCATTTTTTATCTAAATATCAAAGAAAATGAAAGCTGGAATTGTAGGATTACCAAACGTAGGAAAATCGACTTTATTTAATTGTTTATCAAACGCAAAAGCGCAAAGTGCGAACTTTCCTTTTTGTACTATTGAACCTAATTTGGGAGTTGTAAATGTGCCAGATACACGTTTGCAAAAATTAGAAGAATTGGTGAATCCTGAAAGAGTTCTACCAGCAACTGTAGAGATTGTAGATATTGCAGGTTTGGTAAAAGGTGCAAGCAAAGGCGAAGGTTTGGGAAATCAATTTTTGGCAAATATTAGAGAAACAGACGCAATTTTACATGTAGTACGTTGTTTTGATAATGATAATATTATTCATGTTGATAATTCAATAGATCCTGTTAGAGATAAAGAAACTATTGATATTGAATTACAATTAAAAGATTTAGAGACTGTTGAAAAGCGTTTAGAACGTGTAAAAAGAACTGCAAAAACAGGAAATAAAGAAGCGCAAGCAGAATTGGTAGTTTTACTAAAAATACAGGAAACATTGTTAAAAGGTGTTTCTGTAAGAGCTATCGATTTTAATGAAAAAGAAATGGAATTTGTACAACCTTTACAATTTATTACTGCAAAACCAGTTTTGTATGTGTGTAATGTTGATGAAAATTCTGCTGTTTCTGGAAATGCGTATGTAGAAAAAGTTAGAGAAGCTGTAAAAGATGAAAATGCTGAAGTGATTGTTTTAGCAGTTGGAACAGAAGCAGATATTACAGAATTAGACGATTATGAAGAGCGCCAAATGTTTTTAGCTGATATTGGTTTGGAAGAAGCTGGTGTGTCTAGATTGGTGAGATCTGCGTATAAATTATTAAATTTACAAACGTATTTTACAGCGGGTGTAAAAGAAGTAAGAGCTTGGACAATTCCTATTGGTTCCACTGCACCACAAGCTGCAGGTGTAATTCATACCGATTTTGAAAAAGGTTTTATTAGAGCAGAAACTATTGCTTACGATGATTATGTGGCATTTGGTTCTGAAGCTAAAGTTAAAGAAGCTGGAAAAATGAGAGTAGAAGGTAAAGAATATATTGTAAAAGATGGTGATGTAATGCACTTTAGATTTAATGTTTAAATTTCTTTAGAAATTTAAATGTTGAACTTGCTTCAGTATCTTTATCAAGAAAATATTTAAAGCTGATTTAATTCAAATATTAGCCACGAATTCACGAATTTATCAACTTTAAAATTTAATAATAATTTCACTAATAAAAAATCCGAAAGATTTTAAAATATTAGTGAAATTATTTTTTTTACATTACATTGTAATTCGTGAATTCGTGGCAAAAAAATAGACACAAAATTACACATCTAATCTTAAAATAATTTCTGGCACACACATTGCTTTATCAATTTAAACCAACCTAATTATGAAAAAAACACTACTTTTTACAGCCAGCTTATTTTTATTGATCTCCTGTAGTTCCGTAAAGAAAACGCAGCAAGCAATTAGCAATGGAAATTATGATACAGCTATTGATATTGCTATCGAAAATTTAAAAAAGAATAAAACTAAAAAAGGAAATCAACCTTATGTTTTAATGCTTCAAGAGGCTTTTAACAAAGCAAGATTAAGAGATTTAGACCGAATTAATTTCTTGAAAAAGGATAACAATCCACAAAATATAGAAAGCATTTACAGTCTTTATAACGATTTAAAAAACAGACAAGAGGTTATAAAACCTTTGTTACCATTGCCAATTTTAGATCAAAATAAAAATGCTAGTTTTCAATTTGCTAATTATGATGACGAAATTATAGCGAATAAAAATCAATTGTCAGATTATTTATATGCAAAAGCAAAAAAGCTTTTTACAGCTGATAATAAGTTCGATTATAGAACTGCATATGACGATTTAGAGTATTTAGATAAGGTAAATCCTAACTTTAAAGATGTTCGTAATTTAATGAATATAGCTCATGAAAGAGGTGTAGATTATGTGTTTGTTTCTATGAAAAATGAAACTGATAAAGTAATTCCTAAAAGATTAGAAGAAGATTTACTAAATTTTGACACCTATGGTTTAAATGATTTGTGGACAATGTATCATGGAGCAAAAGATCCAAATATCAAGTATGATTTTGGTTTAGAACTAAATTTAAGAAATATTCAAGTTTCGCCAGAACAAGTTAGAGAAAAGGAATTGGTGAGAGAAAGGCAAGTTGCAGATGGTTTTACCTATCTTTTAGATGATAAAGGAAACCAAGTTTTGGATAAAGATGGCAACAAAATTAAGGTTGATAAAATGGTGAATGTTCGTTGTGAAATTTATCAATTTACACAGTTTAAAACGGCTAAAGTTACTGGTCAAGTAAAGTATGTAGATTTAAACTCCAAACAAACCATTCAAACCTATCCAATTGCAAGTGAGTTTGCCTTTCAGCATATGTATGCAAATTACAGAGGAGATAAAAGAGCTTTAGAATCGTCTTTTTTAGACTTAATTGCCTTAAAAGTAGTTCCTTTCCCAACAAATGAACAAATGATTTATGATGCTGGGCAAGATTTAAAATCAAGATTGAAAACCATTATCACAAGAAATAAATTTAGAAATTAACGTAAAAGTTTTTTTAAAATTGATACAAAGAAAATCGTTTAAAGCTATATTGTTTTAAACGATTTTTTTCTGTGTGATAATCAAATATTTTATAAATTTCAAGAAAATCAAAATAACTAAATCTAATTTTTAAAACCGTTTAACGATAAATACCTACCATTCGAATAATAATAGCCAACTGAAAGAAGTTTTAAAATTACATTTGAGTAACTTTAATATTTAAAATTATGATTTTACAATCTTTTAACTTAGTTCTTATAAAATCTTTAGCAGTTCAATTTGTTGAATATTCAGTTTTAATGGCTGCTTTTTTTATATTTTTTGTATTGATGAATAATTTGATAGATAAAATAAATAAAACTAAAGATTCAAAAGCAAAAGTTTTATCAAATTAAAAGTTTATAAAAAATTTATTAATTATAGTTTCTAGTTTCCTTTAATTCTTGTCCATAATTCAGATAAAAGCTTTTTCCCATCTCGCTTTTCTTTAGTTTCTTCAATAAAAAAAGGGGTTCCGTTTTTATCAATTTCAATTTTATATTTAAAAACAAAATTTGTTGCATTTGGTTGAATGCTTAGAGAACCAAACCGTAAATCATTAAAATACAACACATCATTTTTTCTGTTGATGGTATACCAACCTTTAGAAATAGCAATCATTCGTTGCATTTTTGGATGATTTTTTAATTCTCCCATCAATTCATGATTTTTAGGATATTCAGAAAAGTAAATAGGATTTTTATCAAAAAAAGACGAATAACCAATTAAAAAAGAATTTTCAGTTTCAATATTTGCACTCCATAAAATGGTATTTAGTGGCGTAGGTTTTGTATTTAATTCTTTAAAAGCGATATTTTGATTTGCTAATTCCTTATTAAATGTTTGATAGGCAAAACCTTTTAAAATTAAAGTAATTACCAAATAAGAGCTACTAACAATTAAGCCTAAATTATTATAAAGTTTTCTTTTTTTAGTATTTCTTTTTTGAAACATTGCCAAAATCAGAAAAACCAAAAACGGAATTGTGTATAAAGGGTCTATTACAAACACATTTTTAAAAGCCAAACGAATATCCAAAGGCCAAAAAAATTGAGTTCCCCAAGTGGTTTGCGCATCTAAAATTGGGTGCGTTATAAACGCCCAGAAGAATAGCCAAAACCATTCTTTTGGGTATTTATAGGTTTCGAATTTTGTTGTTAAAAAAGCGAATATTGGTGCAAAAACTAAAGAGAAAAAAATAGAATGTGTAAAACCTCTATGAATTTCTAATGCAGAAACTGTATCTGTAAAAAAGGAAGAAATTACATCTAAATCAGGAATTGTACCAGCAATTGCTCCATACAACATGGCTTTATTCCCAATTTTTTTTCCTAAAACAGCTTCACCAACAGCAGCACCTAAAACAATTTGTGTTAAAGAGTCCAAATAGTAAGTTTATCCTTTATAAAAAGGCAATTTTACAACAGTTGCAGGAATTGCATTTTTACGAACTTGAATATAAATTTGAGTTCCTAATTTAGCAAGTTCTGTTGGTACATAACCCATTCCAATTCCTTTTTGCAAACAAGGGCTCATGGTTCCAGAAGTTACAGTTCCAATAGCAGTTCCAGTGGCATCAACAATATCATAACCTTGTCTTGGAATTCCTCTTTCATCCAACACAAAAGCAACTAATTTTCTTGAAGGTTTATCTGCTTTTTGCTGTGCTAAATTTTCATGATTTACAAAATCTTTTGTAAATTTTGTTATCCAACCTAAACCAGCTTCAATTGGTGATGTTGTATCATCAATATCATTACCATATAAACAATAACCCATTTCTAAACGTAAGGTATCTCTTGCAGCCAAACCAATTGGTTTGATCCCAAAATCGGCTCCAGCTAAAAATATTCTGTTCCAAATTTGTTCAACTTCGCTATTTTTACAGTAAATTTCAAATCCTCCAGAACCAGTATAGCCAGTTGCAGAAATGATAACATGTTCAAAACCTGCAAAATCACCAACTTTAAATTTATAAAAAGGAATGTCTGCCAAATCTAAAGAAGATAAAGACTGCATAGCTTCTACAGCTTTTGGACCTTGAATTGCTAATAAAGAATAGTCATCAGATATATCTTTTAAATCAGCATTAAATTCCTCATTATATTTAGTAATCCAATTCCAATCTTTTTCGATATTAGAAGCATTTACAACAAGTAAATACTGGTTTTCTTTAATTTTGTAACAAATTAAATCATCTACAATACCATTTTTTTCATTTGGGAAACAGCTGTATTGAGCATCACCAATTTCAAGCTTAGAAGCATCGTTAGAAGTTACTTTCTGAATTAATGCCAACGCATTTTCTCCAGAAACCAAAAATTCACCCATATGACTTACATCAAAAACACCCACAGACTCTCTAACAGTTAAATGTTCTGCAGTAACACCTTCATAAGATACAGGCATATTAAAACCTGCAAAAGGCACCATTTTTGCTCCTAATTTTTCGTGAACTTTGTGTAAGGCAATATTTCTCATTGTATAAATTCTTTAATTTTTTGCTAAATTATTGAAAAAATCATAATAAATGCACATTAAAATTCTGTTAATATTCATATTTCAAAAAATAAATAATAGTACATTTGAAATCATAAACGAAATCTACTATCTATGAAAAGTTTAAAATTCTTAACCATTTTATTTATAACATTCAGTTTAAATTTTGTAGCCCAAACTCCAACTGATTTTTTATCGAAAGATTTTCATAAAGAAAGACGCGAACTTCTGCGCTCTAAAATGCCTGAAAATTCTGTAACTGTTGTTTTTGCAAATCCTTTAAGAAATAGAGCAAATGATGTAGATTATGTATTTCATCAAGACCCAAATTTTTATTACTTAACGGGTTATAGAGAGCCAAATGGAGTTTTAGTTATTTTTTCTGATGATCAAACAGCTGAAGATGGAACTAGTTATAATGAAATTTTATACGTGCAGGAAAGAGATGAAAGAGCAGAACAATGGAATGGAAAACGTTTAGGAGTTGAAGGTGCCAAAAAAGAGTTAGGTTTTGAAATGGCTATGAATGCTAGTGAGTTTTTAAAAACCAACATCGATTTTAAAAGTTTTGACAACGTTTATATTGAAAAATTTAATGACGATTATAGAGATTTAGGTGGTGCAGATATTTTTAATTTGGTAAAGAATTTTAAAATAAATGCAGGTTATGATCCTTCTTTATTTTTATCTAACATGCAAAAATATGTGTATAATAATATAGCAGAAACACCAATTGAAAGTAATGCAAATGTGATTAACATTATTGATAGATTGGCAATTAGATCTCCAGAAATTAATAATGACGAATTAATTAAAGGTTACAAATCTGCAACTACAGACGATTTGAAGAAAGAGTATCAACAGAAAATAACGTTGGCATTGCAACCAAAAACAAATATCGACTTAACTTTTTTATCAGCAAATATGGCTACAATGCGTGAAGTTAAAACAGCTGCTGAAGTTAAATTGATAACGAAGGCTGTAAGAATTTCTGCTGTTGGACAAATTGAAGTGATGAAAGCCATGAAACCTCACATGTCTGAAACTGAATTACAAGGAATCCACGAATTTGTGTACAAAAAATATGGAGCAGAATATGAAGGATACCCAAGTATTGTGGGTGCAGGCAATAATGGTTGTATTTTACATTATATAGAAAATAATCAAACAAAAGTTGGTAATGAATTAGTTTTGATGGATTTAGGTGCAGAATATAGAGGCTACACAGCAGATGTAACTCGCACAATTCCTGCAAATGGAAAGTTTACCAAAGAACAAAAGCAAATTTATGATATTGTTTATGATGCTCAAGAAGCTGGCATTGCTTTGTATACAATTGGTTCAAAAATGTCTGCGCCAAATGTAGCAGCAAGAAAAATTGTAAATGAAGGTTTGTATAAATTAGGGATTATAAAATCTGTAGATGAAAGACACAATTATTTTCCTCATGGAACGTCACATCATATTGGTTTAGATGTACACGATCCAGGAAATTATAGAAATTTTGAAGAAAATATGATTGTTACCATGGAACCTGGAATTTACATTCCTGATGGCAGTCCTTGTGATAAAAAATGGTGGGGAATTGGTATAAGAATTGAAGATGATATTTTAGTAACTAAAAATGGACCTATAAACTTGTCTGCAGAAGCACCAAGAACTACAGAAGCTATCGAGAAAATGATGGCTAAAAAATCTGTTTTGGACGATTTTTTATTACCAGATTTAGATAAATAATGAGTAAAACAGCAATTGTATTAGGAGCAACAGGGTTAACAGGAGGAATTTTATTAGAAAAATTACTTGAGGACACAACATATTCAAAAATTAAATTATTTTCTAGAAGTTCTGTAGATATTAAATCTGACAAAATTGAACAGCATTTAATTAGTTTATTTCAATTAGAAAATTATAAAGAAGATTTTACTGGTGATGTCGTTTTTTGTTGCATTGGTACAACAGCAGCTAAAACAAAGGACAGTGCTAAATACAAACAAATCGATTACGGAATTCCTGTAAAAGCAGCAAAAATTGCTAAAGAAAACAAGATTGATACTTTTGTAGTAATGTCTTCTATGGGGGCAGATGTAACCAGTAATACTTTTTATAGCCAAATAAAAGGCGAAATGGAACGTGATGTTTTAAAGCAAAAAATTAAAAACACTTACATTTTAAGACCTTCTTTAATTGGTGGCGATCGTGAAGAGTTTAGATTAGGAGAAAGAATTGGCAAGGGAATTATGAGCGTTTTAAACCCGCTGTTTGTTGGAGGTTTAAAAAAATACAAAATGATTCATCCAGAAGATATAGCAAGTTGTATGCAATCACTTGCAAAAAGTAAAAACAATCAGACCATTTTTAGCTCTGATGAAATCGTAGAAATCGCAAATTCGTAATTATAGATGAGTACAGAACAACCCAATAATCCTTTGCATGGTATAAAATTAGCAACCATGTTAGAGCAATTGTATTTAGAATATGGTTGGGAAGAATTAGGATATTCTTTAAATATAAATGCTTTTAAAAACAACCCAACCTATAAATCTTCCTTAAAATTTTTAAGAACTACACCTTGGGCAAGAGAAAAAGTAGAAAAATTTTATTTAAAAAATATGATTAAATAATTATTTAATCAGCAATTCTATTAATTTATTAGTGCCTAAACTTGCTATGTTTTTAATGATTGTTAAATCGTTAAAATCATTTTCTGAGATTTGAGGTTTTGGATCTATAAAATAAATAGGTGTTTTAGGTTTTATATAATCTATCAAACTTGCAGCAGGATATACTTGCATAGAAGTACCAATAATTACTAAAATATCAGCTTTTTTGGTAATTTCAATAGCCTTATCTAACATGGGTACCATTTCTCCAAACCAAACAATGTGTGGTCTTAATTGGCTTTTTTTAGCGCATAAATCTCCTAAAGTCAAATCTTTAGTCCAATCTAAAATTAAAGAATCGTCTTTAGAACTTCTTACCTTTAAAAGTTCTCCATGCAAATGCGTAACATTTTTACTGCCAGCTTTTTCGTGCAAATTATCGACATTTTGAGTGATGATTTCAACATCAAAATGTTTTTCCAGTTCCACTAAATTTAAATGCCCTTCGTTTGGTTTTACGCTTAGTAATTCTCTTCTACGTTGATTGTAAAACTCTAAAACTAGCTCAGGATTTGCAGCAAAACCTTGTGGAGTAGCAACTTCCATTACATCATGACCTTCCCATAAACCATCAGCATCTCTAAAGGTATTAATGCCACTTTCTGCAGAAATACCTGCACCTGTTAAAACAACTAATTTTTTCATCACTTGTAAAAATAATAATTTTTATGTTTGTATGTATGATTGATGAAAAACTTTTAGCGTATTTTGAAGCGTATCTAACAGATAAAAGAAAAGCTACTTTTAAAAAAGTTCTAGAAAATAGAACTCGACATTTTACTGTGGTTTTAGAAGATATTTATCAACCACACAATGCAAGTGCTGTTGTAAGAACCTGTGATATATTTGGAGTTCAAGATGTGCACTCTATTGAAAATAGATACAGTAACACAGTTTCTAGACATGTTGCCAAGGGTTCTCAAAAATGGTTAAATCAATATAGATATAGAGAAGATGGAGATAATACAAAAATTTGTTTGGACGCTTTAAAAGAAAAAGGCTATCAACTTATTGCAACTTCACCTCATAATGAATCTTGTTTATTGCAAGATTTTGATATCAATAAAAAAACGGCTTTTATTTTAGGAGCAGAAGCAGAAGGCGTTTCAGATATTGTAAAAAGTCAAGCAGATGGTTTTTTAAAAATACCTATGGTTGGTTTTACTGAAAGTTTAAATATTTCTGTGGCTGCTGCTATTATTTTACAGTCTGTTACTACAAAACTTCGAAATTCTAAGATAGATTGGCAATTATCAACCAAAGAAAAAGAAATTTTATATTTTGATTGGGTGAAAAAGACAATAAAAAATGTAGATAAAATTGAGCAACATTATAATAGTAATTTAAAATAATAATTATGAATGTTAAGGTTGATGAATATATAGCTAAAAAAGAAAATTGGAGTAAAGAGTTAAAACTTTTACGTACTATTTTTGCTGATTTACCTTTAGAAGAAACCATAAAATGGGGAGCTCCAGTATATGTTTTTCAGGGTAAAAATATTGTTGGATTATCAGCTTTTAAAAATTACTGTGGCTTATGGTTTTTTCAAGGAGCTTTATTAAAAGACAAAGAAAAGGTTTTTGTAAATGCGCAAGAAGGAAAAACAAAAGCAATGTTGCAATGGAGATTTAATGCTATTGATGAAATAAATACAACGC
This sequence comes from Polaribacter sp. Hel_I_88, assembly GCF_000687935.1. Classification (NCBI taxonomy): domain Bacteria; kingdom Pseudomonadati; phylum Bacteroidota; class Flavobacteriia; order Flavobacteriales; family Flavobacteriaceae; genus Polaribacter; species Polaribacter sp. Hel_I_88. Next base: position 3,288,140 of record NZ_JHZZ01000001.1, read on the forward strand.
AAATTAAAGAATATGTTTTAGAAGCTATAGAAAACGTAAAATTAGGAATGGAAATTAAACCAACAAAAACATCAAAACCACTTAGTATTCCTGAAGAATTAAAGTTAGCATTACATGAAAACAAAGAATTAAAAGAAAATTTTGATAATTTTTCTTTAAGCAAACAAAGAGAATTTGCAGCTTATATTGATGAAGCAAAAAGAGCAGCAACAAAATTAAAAAGACTCCAAAAAATAATACCAATGATTATTAGTGGAGTAGGATTGCATGATAAATACAAGAATTGTTAATCAACAATAATTTCTTTGATTGTAGAAACAGAATCGCACCTAGAAACATATAAACTTATGTTTTCTAATTCGTTATTTCCTGTAATATAATATTCTGCACAAGGCTTTTGTCTTGGCTTACTCTTGCCAAAATCTACATCACCAGTATGCAAAATAGTAGAGATTTTTGTAGTATCAATATCCGAGTTTAGCATCACTCTTTTAGCATTATCAGAAAAAACACGCTCTTTAATTCTAATGGTTTTTAACGTTCTTGCATCCATGCCATAATCAAACGTTGCATTTTTCTTTTGCCAGAAAAAGTAAACACCAATTGAACCTAAAGAAACGCCCACTAAATAATATCCTATTCTTTTAATTAACATGCTAAAATTGTTGACTGCAAAGTTATGTAATTTGAATAATTATTGATCTATTTAAAAGAGTTATTTGGAACGATTTTTAAAGTGATACCATAATATCAATAATTAACATCAAAAAAAATCATAATTTATAGTGATTACGAATGTTTGCTATTTTTTATAAATTACATGACTTTAAAATATCAACCCAAAATTAAATACAAATATTTTTTTCACCAAGCAACCTTTTTTAAACTTTGGTAGTCTATATATTTGTAAGGCATTAAAAACTGAATCAAGAGGCTTGAAAATTATAAAACTACATAACTCACAAAAATCGCTCATAAAAAAAGCGAGTAACAATAATAGAGAAGCGCAAGAACAATTGTTCAGGCAACATTCTCCTAAAATGTTAGGTGTTTGTAGGCAGTATGTAAAAGACAGTCATCATGCAGAAGATTTGTTATTACAAGGTTTTTTTAAGGTTTTTAAAAACTTACACACGTTCAAACACGAAGGTAGTTTTGAAGGTTGGATTCGTAGAATTATGGTGAACACGTGCATCTCTTATCTGCGAAAAAAAAATGTAATTGATTTGTCTGATGAAGACTATGTTTTTAATGATGCAGCTACAGAAAGCTTGGAAAATACCTCTGTAGAAGATATTCAAAAATTGATAGATCAATTGCCAGAAGGTTACAAAATGGTGTTTAATTTATACGCCATAGAAGGTTATAAACACTCAGAAATTGCTGAACAATTAGGCATTTCTGAAAGTACATCAAAATCGCAATTGTTTAAAGCGCGTAAACAGTTGCAACAAAATTATATTAAAATGAATACAGTAGTTCATGAAGACAAATAAATTAGATAATTCTATAAAAGAAAAGTTTGCAAATAGAACTTTGGAGCCATCAGCTTCTGCTTGGGAACGCTTGTCTGTAAAATTAGATGAAGAACCTAAACAAAAGAAAATCGGTTGGTTTTTTTATATAGGTGTAGCAGCAAGTATTTTATTATTGGTTTCAGTAAGTATGTACGTTTTTAGTGATACTTCTCAAGAAATTATTTTTGAAGATGATGTTGTGATTGAAAAAATTGACAAAGATTTAATTGATAAAAATATTGAGAATATAAAAACAGAGTTACCAATTGAAGAAGTAATAGTACAAAAAGATGGAATAAAAGTAACTCCAGAAACATCAATAAAAAAAATAATTGATAAAAAAGATATTTTAAAAGAATATAGAAATTCTACAAAAATAAAAGTTACAAAAGCTACCAAAAATGAAAATGTAGGGATTGCAAATGTTGATAAAATATCGACTGAATTAATTGAAAAAGAAGGTTTTAATGAGCCTGAAATTTTAAAAAGAGATCCAAATAGTAGTATAAAAATAAATGCAGAAGATTTATTATTTGCAGTAACACATTCACAAAAAGAAGTAAAAGCCTATTATGCAAAATATAATGTAGAAAGAGAAGATGTTTTAAAAACGATTAAAAGTGAACTGAAAAAAACAAATTTTAAAATAGATCCGAATACTATTTTAGCAGAAGTAGAAAGAACTATAGACGATGATGTTTTTCAGAATAATTTTATGAATTCCCTAAAACGAAAAGTATCTGATATTGCAGAAGCAATTGCAAGTAGAAACGATTAAATTTAATTATTTTATGATGTTGTTTTAGTACGTAATAAAAAAACATTTTAAATATCAATTAGTCATTTATCAACCAAAACAATCAATAAAATTTAAAATCCATAAACATGAAAAGAATAATATGTATCCTGTTATTGTTGTGTGCAACAATTTCACAAGCTCAAGAAAAAACATTCGAAAGAGAAGTCAGTAAAATATCAAAAAGAATAGAACGTATTGCAAAAGAACAAAAAGACTCTTTAAAAGCAAAGGTAATTGCAATTGACAAACGTTTAGATAAGGGAGAAATTACAAAAAGTACCTCGGAAACTTTAAAGAAAGAAGTTGCAGCTTATCACGCAAGACGAATCGAAAAACTAGTAAGTGAACAAGAGGCTTTGTTACAAATATTAGTGCAAGATAAAACCAATGGAAAAATTGCAAGTTCAGGTGAATTAGATAGCGATTATGATGAAGAAAATACGTTTACAATTGGCAGTAAAACCTTTATTTTTAAAGATAATGATAATTATTTTGAAACTCAAAATGAAAAAAGAGAAGCTCGTGAAAAAAAATGGAGAGATAAAGGAAGATCTAGCAGAATTACAACCTCTCAGTTTGTATTTGCAATGGGTATAAATAACGTTTTAACGGATAATGATTTATCTACTTTAGGAGACGATTATCAAACTTGGCGCTCACGTTTTTATGAATTAGGCTTCACTTGGAAAACGAGACTTACAAGAGAACCTTCTCAATTTTATTTTAAATATGGTGTATCTTTTCTTTGGAATAATTTACGATTGAAAGATAATCAACAACATGTTAAAAATGGAGATATGACAAATATCGAAACTAGAATAGATCAAGATTTAACAGAAAGCAGATTACGCCATGTACAAATGAATTTTCCTGTGCATTTAGAATGGGATTTATCTAAAAACAAAATCTATTCTGATGGAAGAAAAAGAGACAGAACTAATGAATCTGTTCGTTTAGGAATTGGAGGCTTTGCAGGTTTTAAATTAGGAACAAGACAGTATTTAGAGTACCAAGATGCTGATGGTGTAGATGTTGAAACTGTGGAGTATGATAATTATAATATGAATATTTTTAATTATGGTTTAAGCAGTTATGTTGGTTATAAAGACGTAAGTTTTTATGTAAAGTATGATTTGAATCCGCTTTTTAAAAATACAGAAACAAGAAATATTTCTATGGGAATTCGTTTAGATTTAGATTAACGAGCTATATCTGTAGTATTAAATATAAGTTTTATATTTAAATTGAGATACTTTTCAATTTTAAATTCAAAAAATATCAAAAAAGCTATTGCGTTTGCAATGGCTTTTGTTTTTTTAGCAAAATTTATACTTGTAAATATAGAATTCATAGTTTAAAATTGATAAATTTATGAAGTTCGTAATAATTAAATGAAATTAGATTTTATTTTATAAAAACCAAAAAAGCCTTATTTTTATATCCTTGTAAACCACAAATAAATAATATAAAAATGAAAATAGGAATTCCTAAAGAAATTAAAAATAACGAAAGTAGAGTAGGGATGACGCCTGCTGGTGTTTTTGCTTTGACAAATAAAAATCATACAGTTTTTGTGCAAGCAACAGCAGGTGAAGGTAGTGGTTTTTTTGATAAAGATTATATAGAGGTTGGTGCAACCATTTTGCCAACAATTGAAGATGTATATGCAAAAAGCGAAATGATTGTAAAGGTAAAAGAACCTATTGCATCAGAATATCCTTTAATTAGAGAAAACCAGATTGTATTTACGTATTTTCATTTTGCATCAAGTGAGCCTTTAACAAAAGCGATGATTGATAGCAAAGCAATTTGTATTGCTTATGAAACTGTAGAAGATGCTGATGGTTCTTTACCATTGTTAACACCAATGTCTGAAGTTGCAGGAAGAATGTCTGTACAACAAGGAGCAAAATACTTAGAAAAACCTGTAAAAGGAAGAGGGATTTTATTAGGAGGTGTTCCAGGAGTTACACCAGGAAAAGTATTAATTCTAGGAGCAGGAGTTGTGGGTGTACAAGCTGCAAAAATGGCAGCAGGTTTGGGTGCTCACGTAACCATTTTAGATATTAATATGAAACGTTTGCGTTATGTAAATGATGTGTTACCAAGTCATGTAATTACAGGTTTTTCTAGCGAATATGTAATTAGACAACACATAAAAACACACGATTTAATAATTGGTGGAGTTTTAGTAAAAGGAGGAAAGGCGCCAAAATTAATTACCAGAGATATGTTAAAAGAAATGCGTCCAGGAACTGTTGTGGTTGATGTTGCAGTAGATCAAGGTGGTTGTTTTGAAACCACAAGAGCAACAACGCATGAAGATCCTACCTATATCATTGATGATGTTGTACATTATTGTGTAGCAAATATGCCAGGTGCTGTTCCATTTACATCAACAATGGCATTAACGAATGTTACTTTAATGTACATTTTAAAAATTGCAAATTTAGGTTGGGAAAAAGCTTGTGAAAATGATGAATCTTTAGCTAAAGGATTAAATATTGTAAAAGGTAAAATTGTTTACAAAGAATTAGAAGGTATTTTTGATTAAAGCTTATTTTATTGCCACGAATTCACGAATAAAATTTTTTAATTGGTGAGTTTGTGGCTTTTTTCAAAATTATTTTCTTTGATGCTCTTCCCACTTTTTTCTAAGATCTGTTGATAAAATACTAGTTCCATCGTGTTTCCAACCTGGAGGTTTTATCAAATATTTAAATTTATTTTTAAGGGTTGTTTTTGAGTACCAAACATCTTTTAGCATATGAATCCATTCTAAGAAAGCAATTTTTATAGGATTATAAGTATTGATGTTAACAACTAAACCATACACAGGCTTTTCAACTTCGGGTTCAAAAGTTTTAAAAAGTCTGTCCCAAATAATAAAAATTCCTGCGTGATTTCTATCCAAATATTGTGGATTGGTTGCATGATGCACTCTATGATGACTTGGTGTATTAAATATATATTCAAACCATTTTGGCATTTTATCAATCAATTCTGTGTGAATCCAATATTGATAAATTAAGCTAATACTCATTTGCACCAAAACCATTATTGGATGAAAACCAATGATAATTAAAGGAAACCAAAAGATAAACGTGTAAAAACTTCCTGACCAAGTTTGTCTTAATGCAGTGCTTAAATTATATTTTTGAGAAGAATGATGCACAACATGACTTGCCCAAAACAACCTACTTTCATGACTTATTCTATGAAACCAATAATAACAAAAATCTTCTACGAATAGTAAAATAACCCAAGCCCACCAAGCAAAAGGAATTGTGAAAAATCTAAATTTATATAAAAATAAAAATACTGCTAAAATCATTATTTTAGTAAAAATGCCAATAAATACATTTCCTAAACCCATTATAATGGAAGTACCAGCATCTTTAAATTCATAATCTTCTAATTTTACCTTTACAGTTAAAATAATTTCAAGAATTACAGTGGCTACAAAAAACGGAATTGCGTAATGAATTAAGTCAGGTATTTCAGGTATTTGCATATCAGTATTTTAAATTGTTTGAATAGAAATTATAGCGTGAACTTTTTAATTAAAAAAAGATGCAGTAAATATAAAAAAGTTACTATATTTGCACCCTTAAAAATAAACAATAAATTATTAATTATGAATCATTACGAAACTGTTTTCATTTTGAATCCCGTTTTATCTGACACTCAGATAAAGGAGACAGTACAAAAGTTCGAGGATTATTTAGTTTCTAAAGGAGCTGAAATAATCTCAAAAGAAGATTGGGGCTTAAAGAAATTAGCCTACCCAATCCAAAAGAAAAAAAGTGGTTTTTATCACTTAGTAGACTTTAAAGTTGCTGGTGAGGAAATCGCTGCATTTGAGTTAGAATTTAGAAGAGATGATAGCGTTATGCGTTATTTAACTGTTAAATTAGACAAACATGCTGCAGCTTGGGCTGAAAAAAGAAGAGAACGTGTTAAATCTACTAAAAAATAAGAAATGGCATCAATAGAACAACAAGCAAAAGGTGGTAAATCTGCTGACGTTAGATATTTAACGCCATTAGATATAGACACTAAAAAAGAAGCTAAATACTGTAGATTCAAGAAAAAAGGCATTAAATATATCGATTATAAAGATGCAGATTTCTTAATGTATTTAGTAAACGAACAAGGTAAAATTTTACCAAGACGTTTAACAGGAACTTCATTAAAATATCAACGTAAAGTTGCGCAAGCAATTAAAAGATCGCGTCATTTAGCGTTAATGCCTTACGTTGGAGATTTACTAAAATAATAAATACGTACAGACATGGAATTGATATTAAGACAAGACGTAGAAAATTTAGGATTTAAAGATGATGTTGTAGACGTTAAAAACGGATATGGTAGAAACTTTTTAATCCCATCAGGAAAAGCATCTTTAGCTACTTCATCTGCAAAGAAAGTATTAGCAGAAAACTTAAAGCAAAGAGCTTATAAAGAAGCTAAATTAATTGATGAAGCAAATGAAATTGCAGAAACAATTAAAGGATATGAAATACAAATTTCATCTAAAACTGGTTCAGGAGACAAATTGTTTGGCTCTGTAAACAACATAGATTTAGCTGAAGCACTTGCAAAAGCAGGTACAGTAATCGACAAAAAATTTATAAAAGTTGTTGGTGGTTCTGTAAAAAGATTAGGTAAATACGAGGCATCTGTAAGATTACACAGAGCTGTAGTTGCTGATATTACTTTTGATGTTGTTGCTGAATAAGTTTAGAAACACATTTAAATAATTTTTTAAAAGCTCGTTAGAAATAACGAGCTTTTCTATTTTTTAATTTAAACTAAAAACCTCAAATATCTTATGAAATACAGACAACTTACCAAAGAACAATTTGAAAGTTTGCATGAAGAATTTGCCCTTTTTTTGGCTTCACAAAGTATAGATGTAAAAGAGTGGAGCACCATTAAAGAAGAAAAGCCAAAAGTTGCAGAAGAAGAGCTAAATGTGTTTTCTGATGTTGTTTGGGATGATGTTTTAACCAGAACAAACTATGTAGAACATTTTTCAGAAAGATCTGCAAACTTATTTAAATGCGATGAAAATGAAATTCATAGAATTGCTATTAAAATTACTTGGGATATTAATTTATTAGAACAAAAAGGTTTTGAATGGTTAATGCAAAACCCAATGGATAATTCAGTTGAAATTTTTAAAGGCTCTAAACCTTATCATTTAGATAGAAATAAAGAAATTTTCGATTTAATAGAAAAAGGTAGCTCTATTTCAAAAGGTGAAATCTTTGAATATTTTAGCCAATTGATTGGGTAATTTTTTAAAAACTGTTTGTCGATACTTTTTTGCATTTTAACCTTACTTTAATTCATTTAAACATCGTTATTAAATTAAAAGATAACTTTAGACTTAATTTGTATCTTATTAATTAGTATTATTAGATGGAAAAAAGTTTAAAGGTTTTATTAGTAGAAGATAATTTAATTGAAATAATGAAAATGAATAGAACCATTTCGTTATTAAAATTAAATCATACCATTTATGAATCCAAAAATGGTGAAGAAGCTCTAAAATTTCTTGAGAATAAAGAAAATATTCCTGATATAATTTTATTAGACTTAAACATGCCTAAGATTAGTGGTTTAGAATTTCTTAAAATTATAAAGGCAAACAACGATTTAAAACATATTCCTACAATTATTTTAACTACCTCAAGCAACCATAAAGATTTATTAGATTGCTATAGAACAGGAATGTCTGGTTACGTATTAAAACCTCTAAAATATGAAGATTATGTTAAAAAAATAGAAACTGTTTTAGCATATTGGAGTGTAAATGAGCTGATAAAAATATAATCATTAGCCAAATAAACTATTCGTAATCTCTATCTAACTAATGTAAATTATCATTTAAAAGTTTACATTTCTTATTTTTTACTTATTTTTTATAAGAATCTTTACGCATTTATTTAAATTTCGCATCAAATCTAGCAACAATTTTTTACCTTTAAAAAAAAGAAAATAATGGAGAAGCCAAATTTAATTTATATAAATAAGTTAGCAAGAGAGGATGTTTCTGTAAAAAACACTTTAATTAAAGTAGTTAAAGATGAGTTTCCAATAGAGGTAAAAGAATACTATTTTAGTGTCGAAAAAAATAATTTTAAAGAAATTGAAGCTAATGTTCATAGAATCAAGCATAAATTTAGTATATTGGGACTCGAAGAGAGTTATGAAAATGCTAATAAATTTGAACATAACCTTCGTGAAAACAAATTAGAGCTTTCACAAAAGGAAAATTTCGAAAAAATTTTAGAAGTAATTTCTCAATATTTAAAAACAATTTAAACATTTAACCCCTAATGAGTTTCATTGTAATAAATAAAACAAATATCTTTTTTAAAATTGTTAACAAATAAGAAAAGGCAACAAATCTTATTTTTATATTCAATCAATAGTCTAAAAGAAAAAATCACTGTTTGATTTTTATTTTTTAAAATATTGATAATAAGTGTTTTATTTAGGTGGAATTTAGTTTTTGATAATAAATTTATACTAACCAATTAAATATTTGTATCATGCCTCTAAAAATTTCAAAAAACAAAAGTGTTTATCATTTAAAAGGAAAAGTAAATACTCCTGACGTAGAATCTCTTTTAACTTATTTTACAGAAAAAATTAATAAAAAAAAGAAAATAACTCTAAACATAGAGGAAACTGAAGAAATTGATAAAAATGGTTTAAATGCTATTCAACAATTGATGATTTTAGCCACAGCTAAGGAAAAAAGTTTTTCAATTGTTGGTGGAGGCTGTAAAGAAATATACGATCATTTTTATGTAAATTAATTTACTTAGATATAATTTCTAAAACAAAATCTTTTGTCAATGGTTTTCCATTGGCAATTTTTTTGATGTTATCAAAAGTAAAAATAAAATCGCAACCCCTTTTATAATTAGAACAACCATAGGCAGTTTTACCTTTTAATACTGTGCCTGTTTTACATTTAGGACAAGAAATTTTTGATGTTGAACTTGTTTCAGTATCTTTTTTTGGTTTTTCTATAGTTTTTTTAGGCTCTAATTTTAGATTAAAATCATCATCAAAACGAATTAAACCTTCTATTTTTTGATCATTTAAAACAAATCCTTTTAAATTTGTTGTGCAGTTTTTGTCAATCAATCTTTTAATTTGATTTTCAGAGACTTTCTTTCCATAAATCTCAAAAGGAATTTTAAAAGCGCAATTATTTTTATATTCAGAACATCCAAAAGCAGAAGAACCTTTTAACAGTTGTCCCTTTTTACATTTTGGACATTTTTTTCCAGCAACTTTTTTAGATTTTGTTGAAGTTGTTTTCGTATCTTTTTTTGATTGTGAATCTGAATTTGAAGAGTTCTCGTCTGCGCTCGAATTAACAGAAGAAATTCGTTTTGAAGATTTGTTAGAACGCACTTCATACACCAATTCATCTACCATTTTTTTCATGTTGTTGATGAACGTTCCTGCATTGAATTCTCCACGTTCAATTTCTTTTAAACGTTTTTCCCACCTTCCAGTCAATTCAGCAGATTTTAGCAATTCATTATCAATAATATTAATTAAATCGATGCCTGTTTGCGTTGGTAAAACTAATTTTTTCTTGCGCTCAATATATTTTCTTCTGAATAAAGTTTCTATGATACTTGCTCTTGTAGAAGGTCTTCCAATTCCGTTTTCTTTCATTAGCTCACGTAAATTTTCGTCATCAACTTGTTTGCCAGCAGTTTCCATAGCTCTTAATAAACTTGCTTCCGTAAAGTTTCTTGGAGGTTTTGTTTCTTTTTCTAAAAACGAAGGTTCATGAGGCCCTTTTTCTCCTTTAACAAAGTTGGGTAAAATTGCTTCACTATTTTTTTTATCAATCTTTTCTGCAGATTGAAAAACAACGCGCCAACCTTGTGTTAAAATTTCTTTTCCTGTTGTTTTAAAAGGAATTTTAGCTGCTTTTCCCAAAATAGTCGAATTAGAAATATCTGATTCCGGATAAAATACAGCAATAAAACGTTTGGTAATAATATCGTAAACCTGCTGTTGATTGTATTGCAAATTACTCTGAATTCCTGTTGGAATTATGGCATGGTGATCTGTAACTTTCTTATCATCAAAAACACGTTTGGTTTTCTTTATTTTCTTACCTAAAAGCGGCTGTGTTAATTCGCTATAACTTGTTAATTTTGATAAAATTCCATGTATTTTAGGATACATATCATTGGGTAAAAAAGTAGTATCAACTCTTGGGTAGGTAACTACTTTCATTTCATATAACTTCTGAACAATTTTTAGAGTTTCGTCTGCAGAAAAACCGAACTTATTATTACAATACACCTGTAAACCTGTTAAATCGAATAATTTAGGTGCATAATCTTTTCCTTTCTTTTTGGTAACAGAAACAATTTCAAAGTCAGATTCTTTAACTTTATCAGCTAAAATTTGGCCATCTTCTTTTTTTAGAAAACGCCCATCTTCGTAATTAAAAAGTGTATCTCTATAGGTAGTTTGTAATTCCCAATAAGGTTCTGGTTTAAAATCTCTAATTTCCACAAAACGATTTACCAACATAGCCAGGGTAGGAGTTTGCACTCTACCCACTGATAAAACCTGTTTGTAACCGCCAAATTTTACAGTGTATAATCTGGTTGCATTTAGGCCTAAAAGCCAATCTCCAATAGCTCTTGAATAACCAGCATAATAAAGATTGTCATATTTTTCTGAAGATTCTAAATTTTCAAATCCTTCTTTTATAGCCTCTTCAGTAAGTGATGAAATCCATAAACGCTGTACTTTTCCTTTGTAATTGCATTGGTTGATAACCCATCTTTGAATGAGTTCTCCTTCAGTTCCAGCATCCCCACAGTTGATAACAACTTCAGCTTTGTCAAACAAAGATTTTACAATATTGAATTGCTTTTTAATTCCAGCATCGCCAGTAACTTTGGTGTCAAAACGTTCTGGAAGCATTGGTAAATTGTTCAAATCCCAACTTTTCCAGTGAGGTTTGTAATCTTTAGGTTCTAAAAGCGTGCATAAATGACCAAAAGTATAAGTAACAGCATAACCATTGCCTTCGTAAAAACCATCACGTTTTGTGTTGGCTCCTAGAATGTTAGCGATTTCTCTTGCTACACTTGGTTTTTCTGCAATACAGACTTTCATTGATTATTTTTGTGAGGTCGAAAATAAGGAAATAATTAAATACAAATTTTAATTGTTGATATTTTCTTGAACTTCTTTAAATGTCAAACCATTTTTGGTAATCCACTCTGTAAACCCATTTGAATTTCTACCCAAAACCATATTAGAGGCTGCACTAGGGCTGTTAAAAACTGTATCTTCTGTAAAAATTAACTTATCTAGGTTTTCTTTCATTATACCAGTTTCAACTAATTTTCGTCTCATATTTCTATAAGTGTCAGTACAAGAATTTGATAAACTTTTTTTAGCTTCACTTCCTTTAGAAATTATATAACCTTGATCAGTTTCTTGCATTGTTGCTTTGAAAGTTTTTGTTTTTATTAAATAAGTTTCGTGAATTGATATTTTATCAGAAATATTATTTTTATCACTTTCTTTTATTGTTGATGAAATTAAAAATTTGAAGCCCATTACAGGTAAAATTAACTTTATCTGTTCTAGAAAATATTCCATATCAGATATATCTGCTTCATGCAAGGTTGGAAGACTAGGAGAATTTCCATTATCAATTTGAGCAGTTTTAGCATCAATTGCAATTTGTACTAATCTAGATTCTAAATATCTTATTTGTGTTTTTGTTAATAACTCATCTTTACTTACAAAGAATATTAATTCCTTAAAATCTTTATTTGGGTCGCTAAGATGTTGTTTTAATCTAACTTTTATGTTTTCTGCTTCACCTATATAAATTTTTTCGTCAAAAGCTTCATCAGTAGGATCACCTTTTAAACAATAAACACCAGGATTATCAAATTCATTTCTATTAATTATTTTATTAATTGATGATCGAGGACTATAAATAGCTTTACCTACCCAATTCCCAATTTCACTCAATCTAGGACCATAAGCAGTCCCATCAATCATGTAGACAGTCAATTTTTTTCCCATTACAATTTAATTATTTTGAAAAGTTTTAATCTAACAAAAATTTTTTTCTTTCATTTTTAAAGATAATCAATTTAATGCTTTAAATGATATTTTACTTCATCAAAGCCAATTGAATTCTCTTCCTCACAACATCAACCTTTAAAACTTTTACAATAATTTGTTGTTGTAAATTAACGATTGCATTTATATCTTTTACAAAAGTTTCTGATAAATTAGAAACGTGAATTAAGCCACTTTCTTTGATGCCAATATCTACAAAACAGCCAAAATTAGTAATGTTATTTACTATTCCTGGTAAAAGTTGTCCTGTTCTTAAATCAGCAATTGATTTGATATTTTCATCAAAAGAAAACGCTTTTGCTTTGGCTCTTGGATCTAAACCTGGTTTTTCTAATTCTTTTACAATGTCCTGTAATGTTGGCAAACCAATGTTTTCAGAAATATAATTTTTTAAGTTTATTTTTTGGAGAATTTCTTTATTTCCAATCAAATTAGAAACATTTTTCTTTACATCTTTGGCAATTTTATCAACCAAAAAATAGCTTTCTGGATGTACAGCAGAATCATCTAAAGGATTTTTTCCGTTCTTGATTCTTAAAAAACCTGCAGCTTGTTCAAAAGCTTTTCCTCCTAATCTTGGTACTTTTTTAATTTCTTTTCTTGATGAAAAAGAGCCATTTTCATTTCTATAATTTACAATATTTTCCGCCAATTTTGGTCCAATACCAGAAACGTAACTCAACAAAGATTCACTTGCAGTATTAATGTTTACACCAACAGTATTTACACAACTTTCTACAGTTGTATCTAAAGATTTTTTCAATTTTGTTTGATCAACATCATGCTGATATTGCCCAACTCCAATCGATTTTGCATCAATCTTTACCAATTCAGCTAAAGGGTCTTGCAATCTTCGTCCAATAGAAACAGAACCACGAACTGTAACATCGTAATTTGGGAATTCGTCTCTTGCAATTTTTGATGCAGAATAAATAGAGGCTCCAGCTTCACTCACCACAAAAACATCAATTTTATCTTTAAAAATAATTTTTTTAACTAAATCTTCTGTTTCTCTGGAAGCTGTTCCATTTCCGATTGCAATTGCATCAATTTTATAAGTTTCAGCTAAAGAACCTAATTTTTTTTTGGCTTCATTAGCTTGATTTTGTGGTTGATGAGGATAAATATTTTCATTGTGTAGTAAATCTCCTTGTTCATTTAAACAAACCACTTTACAGCCAGATTTAAAACCAGGATCGATTGCCAAAATACGTTTTTCACCTAAAGGCGAACCTAATAACAACTGTTTTAGGTTTTTTGTGAAGACATTTATAGCATCTTCATCTGCTTTTTCTTTCGCAATTGATAAAGCTTCATTTGATAGAGAAGGAAATAACAAACGTTTATAAGCATCTTGAATTGCCAACTCAATTTGTGCTGTACAATTGTTTTGAGACTTGATAATTCTATTCTCAATTCTTTGTAACAATCTTTCTGAATCAACTTCAATCTTAACTCGAATAAAACCTTCGTTTTCTGCTCTTAAAATTGCTAGTAATCTATGTGAAGGAATATTTTTTAAACTTTCACTCCAATCAAAATAATCTTTAAATTTTTGTGCGTTTTCTTCATCAATTTTACTCTTAATTATTTTTGATGAAATTGTGGCAAAACGTTCTAATTCTCTTCTGATATTGTTTCTAATATCTGTCCTTTCATTAATCCATTCTGCAATTATAAAACGTGCGCCTTCCAAAGCATCATCAATATTTGTTACTTCTTTTGATGTATATTTTGAGGCAGTTTGTTGTAAGTTATTTACATTTTGGCTTAATATCATCTTTGCCAAAGGTTCTAAACCTTGCAAACGAGCAGTTTCTGATTTGGTTTTTCGTTTTTTCTTGTAAGGCAAATACAAATCTTCTAAAGAGATTAAATCTTTAGAATTTTTAACTTGATTCTCTAATTCACTTGTTAAAACATTTTGTTCTTCTAACACTTTTAAAATTGTCGATTTTCGTTTTTCTAAAGCGTCAAAAAGTTCTTTGAATTTTACAATTTCGCCAATTTGCACTTCATCTAAATTCCCTGTCATTTCCTTTCTATATCTACTGATAAAAGGAATGGTTGCATCTTCATTTAACAGAGAAATAGTATTTTCTACAGATTTTGATGAAAGTTGTGTTTGTTGAATTATATATTGAAGTAGTTGCATTTTGTGTCTAAATTTTATCAGAAAAAAACCTCATAAAATGAATTTATGAGGTTACAAATATAGTTTTAATTTAAACTTTAAATTTAATTCTTAATCCACTTTTTAGAGTAAATATTGCCAAATTCATCTTCAACTTTTAAAATATACATACCTGAATTTAGTTTCGAAACATCAATAGAATTAAAAGAAGTAGTTGCAATTTTTTTTCCTAATAAATTGTAAACTATTCCAGATTTTATTGGTTTGTTTGATTTGATATACAACATAGAATTTACTGGATTTGGATAAATTGTGAAACCTAATTGTCCATCAAAACTTAAGGTATCAAAATTATCTGTACTTAAAACAGCACTTAAATTTGTTACTAATAATTCTTCACCTTTATCATTGAAACTACCTGTAAAATAAAAATCGTTTTCAATAAAAGTGCTTAAAGCAGCCAAACCTCCTGGTAAATTTTCATAATTAACATCAAAACTGTTTGTAGATAAAACAGGGGTTAATGTGCCAGAATTTTCCACAAAATACATTCTATAAATAAAATCAGAGTTTCCAAAATGTTTTGTGTTTATAAACATTTTTTCTCCTTTTGCAACATAATCAAAATATTGATCTATACTACTTGTGCCAGTTTCAGAATCTTTAGAATATAGTTTTTCTGGAGCTGTTGTGTTGCTTAAACGCCATAATTCTGTTTGCGAAGAAGCATTTCTGATAGCAAAGTATAAATAACTATTATGAGCAAAAAAATTGGTTGAGTTTATACCTCGTGAACCAGGCACAATGTCTGCAACAATAGCAATACTATCATCTTTTTCTAAAGCCCACATTTCATCGCCTGTAACTCCACTTTCTGTCTTGTTAAAATATACTTTGTCTTTTACAGGGTAAAATGTTGTATTTCCTGTATTTGGAATTCCAATAACACCATCTGTAGCAGTATCTGTTCTTTGTAATTCTGTTTTATTAGTTCTATTATTTCTTCCATAGAAATACAATTCGTTATTAAAAGAGAAATACGTAAATGCGTTTATAGTTCCGTTTCTAATTACATTGCTTATTTGCGTTGCTTTTTGGGTTCCAGCAATAGTTCCGTTTGTTTTCCACATTGTATAACTTGTATTGTTAATGCTAGAACCTCCAACATAAAAATATAGTTCGTTGTTTACTTCTACAAAAAGTGGTCTTGCATCTAGTGATTCTTGATAACTTGAGTTTGATCCAGGAAGAATATCTTTTAACATTATTGTGCCTTCTTCTGTACCATCAGATTTCCAAGGTTCCATGCCATTTGTGCCGTTATTTGCATAAAAATAGAGTTGATTGTTAAAAATTTTAAACTCTCCAACTCTTACATAGGCTCTTCCATCATTTAAAAAAGTATCACCATTTGGATTGATGTCTTTTACAATTTTAGTGCCTGCTTCTGTGCCATCTGTAATCCAAAGTTCGTATCCTTTTTCTGTGGTATAAGCTTTAAAAAAGATTTTATCGTTTATTAAATAAAAATCGAAAGGATTACTAGATTGAAATCCTGGATGAATGTCTTTAACCAAAGTTGTAGTTGTGCCATCAAAAACAAACAATTCTCTACCATGGATGTTATCATCTGCAGCAAAATAAATTTTACCATTTAATTCTGTTTGAAATTTTGGTTCTGAATCTAAATTACCTGTTTTATTGATGTCTTTTAATAATTTTGTACCTGTATTTGTGCCATCAGAAATCCAAAGCTCTCCAATATCATAAGCCCCAATGGTTCCAGTAAATATTAATTTTTCTCCTAAAGTATACATATTAAAAGTTGGTGTTTGTCCATCTGGCCAAAAAGGATCTAAAGCATAAGTGCCAGTATTTGTACCATTGGTAACCCAAACTCTATCTCCTTGATTTTTATAATTAGATACAAAATAGGTTTTAGTTGTTGTGCTTGCAGCATATTGTCTTACAGAAGTTATATCTGGTGTTGTTAACCTTGTTGTAGTTGTTGTTGTATCGTCAAAAATATGAATACCTCTTTGTAATATTAGTAGTAAATCATTTCCTCTATTCACAATTACTTGTATGCCTCCATCACCATTTACGTTACTTAATACTAATTTTGTGCCAGCTTCTGTGCCATCTGTTTCCCAAAGTTCGTGCGTAAATGCAAAATAAACTTTGTTGTTAAAAGAGGTTATGCCTAAAATTTTAGAAGAAGGTGTTCCTGTAAATGTTTCCAATTTTAAAGTTCCAACATCTGTGCCATCTGTTGCCCATAACTCTTTGTCACCATTTAAAAACAAAAATTTATCTGAAGCTTTGTAAAAATTAGATGGTTTTGCACTTACAGTTTGAAACGTATTTACACCCACTTCTTTTAAGAAATAGGTTCCAGCAGCTGTACCATCAGAAATATAAGGTTCCAAACCTAACGTTTTAGTGTTGATATAAGCTACAAATCGATTATCATCTAATTTTGATAATCCATTTCCGTTAAAAGTGCCATTTGTACTTGCAAATTCATTTCTAGGAAAAGAGATTAATAATTCTGTAGTATTTCCATCAGTTTTAAATAAACCGCTAAAATCTGCGTCTACATATTCTAAATAATAGACAAAATCTTTAAACACACCTACAACAGGGTTATTGTATCCTAAATTTTCTTTTATTTTTGTTGAATTCGCTTCTGTTCCATCAGTTTTCCAAAGATCTCTACCTTCTAGAAAATATATAAAATTATCTGTTGCAAAATATCCTTTATCTGGAAGATTATCTATTTGAATAGTGCCACTTTCTGTTCCATCAGTTTTCCAAAGTTTTCTTACTGAATCGTTATTAGAAAACTCATCTCCAAGTTCAGCAGAAAAGAATAATTGATTTTTGAATTTAAAGAAATTTTGTAAAGAGCTTCCAACAGTTCCCTGATTTACATCACTTGCCACTTGAATTTGAGCACTAAATGAAAAGCTAAAGATGCAAAACGTAAAAAGTAGTATTTTTTTCATAAAATTGAATTTTAAAGTTATTCAAAATTATGATGGTAGTTTATTGCGATCAATACGTCAAATGACGTATTTTAAGAAATCACTTTCTCAAAAGCCAATCTTTTTGCATTGTAATTAGTATAAATAATTCCACAGTATTTATAACCCAATTTTTTGATTAAAGATTGCATACCAATATTTTCTTCATGGGTATCAATCTTTAAACTTTTGATATTTTTTTCTTCCAATTGTAAATGAAATTCGTGAAATAGAAAAGTTGCCAAACCAAATTGTCTGAATTCTTTTTTAATGGCCAATCTATGAATTACACCATACACTTCATCTTCTGAAACGAGCCATTTTCCTTCAATAATTTTATAAGTAGGCTCTTTTCTTAAGGTGAACATAGATGTTGCCATAATTTGATTTTCTTTATTGACAACCACATAACTTTCGCCTTTGTTAATGTCATTTTCAATTTGTACAGCATTTGGATAGCCATTTTGCCATTGATCGATATTTTGAGAAGCTAAATACGCTTTTGCATCATCAATAATGGACATAATATTTGGAATATCATCAAAAGTAGAAAGTCTTATTTTCATCAAAAAAGTATTAGAAAACTTAAATTAAATTTAGGAATTAGAAAATTAGGTTTCGACTGCGCTCAACCTGACAGCTTTAAACTAAAATAAATTATGATTATATCATTTTAAAATCTAACAATAATTCACCCTCAATTGAACATTGTAAATGATCGCCTTTAAAAACTTCTCCTTTTCCCAAAGCAGGAGTTCCAGTAAAAATTAAGTCTCCAGGTTGCAAAGTCATATAATTGGAAATAAATACGATAATATCAGCAAAATCGTTAATCATATAAGCTGTATTACTTTTTTGTTTTTCTTCGCCATTAATTTTTAAATCGAAATTAATATCATCTAAATTATAATTAGAAACAGGTTTAAAGCTAGAAATTGGAGCAGCACCATCAAAACCTTTGGCAAAATCCCAAGGATGTTTGGTTTCTCTAGCATCATTTAAAAGATCTGTTGCAGTATAATCAATACCAACAGCAATTTCAGAAATGTAAGAATTTGCAGTTTCTTTGGTAATATTTTTTCCTTCTTTTCCTATTTTGATAACTAGCTCAATTTCGTAAATTAATTCGTTGGTAATATTACTTGGATACAGAACATCACAATTAACAGCTAAACTACTTTCGGGTTTAGAAAAAATAAATTTCTTAGCTTTCCTTTTCTCTTCAAGTTCCTTTAAATCTGATACGTAATTACTACCAATTCCTAATATTTTCATTGTATTTTAAATTTAATTTATAAAGTAAAAAGCCATAAATTATCAATTTTAAAGTTGATGAATTCATGGCTAAAATAATTTATTTTTAGAATTTTTATGCTGTAACTGCTTCTTTTTTCTTGTTTGATGAAAATTCCACAATTTCTTGATTGTGTAAAATATCTTTAATCGTTTGTCTTTTTCTGATTAAATAATCTTTACCATCAACTATCATAACTTCTGCTGGTAAATATCTTGAATTATAATTAGAAGCCATAGAAAAACAATACGCTCCTGCATTATGAAAACACAACACATCTTCTTCTGAAATTTCTGAAATTCTTCTGTTAGATGCAAACGTATCTGTTTCACAAATATAACCTACCACAGAATAATAACGATCTCTTCCAGTTGGATTCGAAATATTTGTAATATGATGATGAGAGTTGTACATCATTGGTCTTACTAAATGATTAAAACCAGAATCTACATGTGCAAAAACAGTAGAAGTAGTTTGTTTTACAACATTTACTTTTGCTAAAAATACACCAGCTTCAGAAACTAAAAACTTTCCAGGTTCAAACATTAAAGTGATGTCTTTACCATATTCAACACAAAATTCGTTGAATCTTTCTGACAATTGTACTCCTAATTGCTCAATATCTGTAGAAATATCACCTTCTTTATAAGGTACTTTAAAACCACTTCCAAAATCGATAAAATCGATATTATCAAATTGTTTAGCAACATCAAACAAGATTTCTGTTGCACGTAAAAAAGTATCAATATCTAAAATATCAGAACCTGTGTGCATATGAATTCCATTGATATTCATTTTTGTATTTTCTACAACTCTTTTAATATGAGGAACTTGGTGTATGGATATTCCAAATTTAGAATCGATATGCCCAACAGAAATTTTAGAATTTCCACCAGCCATAATATGTGGGTTTATACGTACACAAACAGGGATTTCTGGATGCTTTTGTCCAAAAGATTCTAGAATAGAAAGATTATCAATATTAATTTGAACCCCTAATTTGGCAACTTCTTCAATTTCTTTTAAAGAAACGCCATTTGGTGTGTAAATTATTTTCTTCGGATCAATTCCTGTTGTTAAACCCAACTGAACTTCTTGATAAGAAACAGTATCTAAACCAGCACCTAAATTTTTAAAGAATTTTAAAATATTGATGTTAGAAAGTGCTTTTACAGCATAATTCAATTTTAAGTTTTTAACATTGCTAAAAGCATTTGTTAATCTGTTATATTGAGATTCAATTTTATCTGTATCATATACATATAAAGGGCTTCCGTATTTATTTGCTAATTCTAAAAGTTGTGTATTTTCCACGATTATTTTAATTTTATTACTGGCTTCAAAAATAGTTATTTTGTTGAATAAACAATGATTTGTTTAAAAATACAACATATTGTTTTTTTTTGTGATTTTTCATCATTTTTAATGATGAAATGCTGAACTTGATTCAGTATCTTTTGCTAAAATTTTCGTTGAAATCCTGTTGATAACTAATTAAAATTCCTGTTTTATTTATCTGTTGATAATACTATATTGTCGAGTACTTTAAACCTAACCACAGTAAGGATTTTTATGAGTGAAGAAACAAAATATACAGAAGATAATATTAGATCATTAGACTGGAAAGAGCATATTAGAATGCGACCAGGAATGTATATTGGTAAATTAGGAGATGGCTCTTCTGCAGACGATGGAATTTACATTCTAGTAAAAGAAGTGTTAGATAATTCCATTGATGAATATGTAATGGGTGCAGGAAAAACCATTGAAATTTCTATTCATGGAAGCAAAGTTACAGTTAGAGATTATGGACGTGGAATTCCGTTAGGAAAAGTTGTTGACGTAGTTTCCAAGATGAATACTGGTGGAAAATACGACTCAAAAGCGTTTAAAAAGTCAGTGGGTTTAAATGGTGTGGGTACAAAAGCAGTAAATGCACTATCGTCTTATTTTAGAGTAGAATCTTCACGTGAAGGAAAATCTGCCTCTGCTGAATTTAGCCAAGGAAATTTAGAAAATCAAGAATTTTTAGAAGAAACTTCTCGTAGAAAAGGAACTAAAGTTTCTTTTATTCCTGATGAAGAAATTTTTAAGAAGTACAAATACAGAAACGAATATGTAGCAAAAATGCTAAAATATTATGTGTATTTGAATCCTGGATTAACCATTATTTTTAATGGCGAAAAATTCTTTTCTGAAAATGGATTAAAAGATTTATTAGAAGATAATAACAATCAAGAAGATTTATTATACCCAATTATTCATTTAAAAGGCGATGATATTGAAATTGCAATTACACACAGTAAAACACAATATTCAGAGGAATATCACTCTTTTGTAAATGGTCAATATACAACGCAAGGAGGAACGCATCAATCTGCATTTAGAGAAGCTATTGTAAAAACCATTCGTGATTTTTACGGAAAAAGTTTTGAGGCTTCAGATGTTCGTAAGTCTATAATTTCCGCAATTGCTATCAAAGTAATGGAACCCGTTTTTGAAAGTCAGACAAAAACGAAATTAGGTTCTACAGAAATGGGAGGTGATTTGCCAACTGTACGAACGTACATTAACGATTTTGTAAAAACAAAATTGGATAATTTCTTACACAGAAATACAGAAATCGCAGACAAACTTCAAAAGAAAATTGTTCAAGCAGAAAAAGAGCGTAAAGAACTTTCTGGAATTCGAAAATTAGCAAGAGATAGAGCTAAAAAAGCAAGTTTACACAATAAAAAATTACGTGATTGCAGAATTCATTTAGGAGACACTAAAAAAGAAGCGTATTTAGAATCTACTTTATTTATAACAGAGGGAGATTCTGCTTCTGGATCAATCACAAAATCACGAAATGTAAACACACAAGCCGTTTTTAGTTTAAAAGGAAAACCTTTAAATTCTTATGGATTGAGTAAAAAAATTGTGTATGAAAATGAGGAGTTTAATTTATTGCAAGCTGCTTTAAATATTGAAGATGGTTTAGAGGATTTGCGTTATAATAACATTGTAATTGCAACAGATGCAGATGTAGATGGAATGCACATCAGATTACTGTTGATTACATTTTTCTTGCAATTTTTCCCAGAATTGATCAAAGAAGGACATTTATTTATTTTAGAAACGCCTTTGTTTAGGGTTAGAAATAAGAAGCAAACTTTTTACTGTTATTCTGAAGAAGAGAAAAAAGAAGCTATAGAAAAGTTAAGAGGAAAACCAGAAATAACTCGATTTAAAGGTTTGGGTGAAATTTCACCAAACGAATTTGTTCATTTTATTGGTGATGACATTCGTTTAGATCCTGTAATGTTAGATAAAGAAATGTCGATTGAACAAATGTTGCAATTTTATATGGGTAAGAATACTCCTGATAGACAGAAGTTTATCATCAATAACTTAAAGGTTGAGTTGGATACTGTTGAGGATATCCTATCTTAAATTCCTATCCTAAATCCTTTCCATTTCGTCTGCGCTCAATGCAGGCTTCAGAAAGGACTTTTAGCAAGTTTGTGGAATTGGAGGTGCCAAATTGACTCTTCCAAATCTCATAAAGACCTCAAAGGTTTTTAAAACCTGTGAGGTCTGGAATACGAAAATCTTGAGGTCCCAAATTGCGACCTCAAGATTCAAATAAAAGTTTAAGGTGTCAAATTGGCTTCTTAAAAATAAAAATAAAATTGGAGGTCGCAAATTGCGACCTCCAATTTAAAAAAACAATTTGAGGAGCCAATTTGGCACCTCAAGATTATAAAAAATGAAAGAAGAAGAGAAAAGTATAATTCCGGATGAAATAATATCTAATAAAATCTATTTGATTCGCAATCAAAAGGTAATGTTAGATAGAGATTTAGCGGAATTATATAGAGTTGAAACAAAAGTCTTAAAACAAGCAGTTAAAAGAAATATAAATCGTTTTCCAGAAGATTTTATGTTTGAATTAACGAAAAATGAGTTTGAAAACTTGAGGTCACAAATTGTGACCTCAAGTTGGGGAGGTACAAGATATTTACCTTCAGTTTTTACAGAACAAGGAGTTGCAATGTTATCAAGTGTTTTGAATAGTGACAGAGCAATTGCTGTAAATATTAAAATTATTAGAATATTTACTAAAATGCGCGATTTATTAAGTGATAATTTGAGTTTACGATTAGAAATTGAAGACATTAAAAAGAAAGTAAACAATCACGATAAAAATATTGAGTTGGTTTTTTCTTATTTGGATGAATTAATCGAGAAAAAAGAAAATCCAGAAGAGAGAAATAAAATTGGGTATTAAATCCTATCCTAAATCCTTTCCATTTCGTCTGCACTCAATGCAGGCTCCAGAAAGGACTTTTAATAAGGTTGTGAAAAAATATACTAAAATTGGGTTTGATATCAGACCTGACAGGTTTTTAAAACCTTTCAGGTCTTGCAAAACTTGATATTACAGTTTTATAGATTTAAATATCAATTAATACAATCTAAAAATAATTAGATTCATAAATAATTATAATTTAGACAAATAGTTAGCAAACAAGCTTGCGTTAGGGATTGAAATGGCATCCTTTTTTCTTTTTCAGAAAAAAGATATAATGTAAAGCCCGACCTTTTTAGGGAACGCCCAAAATGAGTTAATTATAAGAAATTATTTTATCAAAATAAACAATTACACAATTAAACGATTAAACAATTACACGTTTTTTAATGAGTGAAGAAATAAACGAGAACGAACACAAAGAGGAATTAACGAATCCAGAAAATCAAGCAGAAGAGACTGATAATTTGACTGAATCTGTAGAAACCATTACCAAAGTTACAGGAATGTACAAAGAGTGGTTTTTGGATTATGCAAGTTACGTAATTTTAGAAAGAGCTGTGCCTTCTTTAGAGGATGGTTTGAAACCTGTGCAACGTAGAATTATGCATTCTATGAAAGATTTGGATGATGGACGTTACAACAAAGTAGCGAATATTGTTGGGCATACAATGCAGTATCATCCTCATGGAGATGCTTCCATTGCTGATGCTATGGTTCAAATTGGTCAGAAAGAATTGCTGATTGATATGCAAGGAAACTGGGGGAATATTCTAACTGGAGATAGAGCTGCAGCATCAAGATATATTGAAGCACGTTTGTCTAAATTTGCTTTAGACGTGGTTTTTAATCCAAAAACTACGGATTGGAAAATGTCTTATGATGGTCGTAGAAAAGAACCCATAGATTTACCTGTAAAATTCCCATTATTGTTGGCACAAGGAGCAGAAGGAATTGCAGTTGGTTTATCAACAAAAATATTACCACACAATTTTATTGAGTTAATTGATGCTTCCATAAAATACTTAAAAGGTAGAAGTTTTAAAATTGTACCCGATTTTTTAACGGGTGGAATTGCAGATTTTACTGGATATAAAGATGGAAAAAGAGGAGGAAAAGTAAGAGTTCGTGCAAAAATCTCACAACTAGATAAAAAGACGTTGGTCATTAGCGAAATTCCTTTTGGAACAACCACTACTTCTTTAATTGACAGCATTATAAAAGCCAATGAAAAAGGTAAAATAAAAATTAAAAAAATTGAAGACAATACTGCTGCTGAAGTAGAAATTGTGGTGCATTTACCACCAAATGTTTCGCCAGACAAAAGTATTGATGCTTTGTATGCGTTTACATATTGTGAAAGTTCAATTTCGCCTTTAGCATGTACAATCGAAAATAACAAACCAGTTTTTGTTGGGGTTTCTGAAATGTTAAAACACTCCACAGATTTGACTGTTAATTTGCTGAAAAGGGAATTAGAAATTCAGTTAAATGAGTTGGAGGAACAATGGCATTTTTCATCTTTAGAAAGAATTTTTATAGAAAACAGAATTTATAGAGATATTGAAGAAGAAGAAACCTGGGAAGGTGTTATAAAAGCAATCGATTTAGGGTTGCAACCCCATATTAAACATCTTAAAAGACCAGTTACAGAAGAAGATATTACGCGTTTAACAGAAATTAGGATTAAGAAAATATCAAAATTTGATATTGATAAAGCCAAACAATTTTTAGAAAGTTTAGAGGAAAAAATTGCTACAGTAAAAAATCATTTAGCCAATTTAATAGAGTTCGCCATTGATTACTTTAAACGTTTAAAAGAAACCTATGGAGCAGGTAAGGAGCGTAAAACAGAAATTAGAATTTTTGATGATATCGTAGCAAGTAAAGTTGCTATGAATAACGCTAAATTGTATGTAAATAGGGCAGAAGGTTTTATTGGGACTTCATTAAAAAGAGATGAATTTGTTACAGATTGTTCTGATATTGATGATATTATTATCTTTAGAAAGGATGGTGGAATGATGGTTA
Organism: Polaribacter sp. Hel_I_88; assembly: GCF_000687935.1. Classification (NCBI taxonomy): domain Bacteria; kingdom Pseudomonadati; phylum Bacteroidota; class Flavobacteriia; order Flavobacteriales; family Flavobacteriaceae; genus Polaribacter; species Polaribacter sp. Hel_I_88. The sequence goes on from NZ_JHZZ01000001.1 coordinate 3,313,402, forward strand.
CAAAAGTAGATGCAAAAACTTTTGTAGGCAAAGATATTATTCACGTTGCTGTCTTTAAAAAGAAAGATAAACGTACTGTTTACAACTATATTTATAGAGATGGTGCAAGAGGCGCAAGTTATATGAAACGTTTTAACGTAACCTCTATGACTCGTGATAAAGAATACGATTTAACAAACGGAAGTAAAAATTCTGTTGTACATTATTTTTCGGCAAATCCTAATGGAGAAGCAGAAGTTGTTACAGTAAACTTAAGAGCTGTTGGTAGTGTCAAAAAACTAAAATGGGATATTGATTTTGCAGATTTAGCCGTAAAAGGAAGATCTGTTAGAGGAAATAGAATTACAAAATACACCATTAAAAGTATCGATTTTAAAAGTGAAGGAGTATCAACTTTAAAACCCCGTAAAATTTGGTTTGATGATACTGTACAACGTTTAAATGTTGATGAAAGAGGTGAGTTATTAGGTGAATTTAGAGCAGAAGATAAACTATTAATTATTACGCAAAGTGGAAAAGCAAAAGCTGTAAAGCCAGATTTAGCAATGCATTTTGAAGATGATATGATTGTTTTAGAAAAATGGAAACCTAAAAAGCCAATATCTGCCATTTATTTTGATGGCGAAAAAGAACGTTATTATGTAAAGCGTTTTTTAATTGAAACCACAGAAAAAGAGGAGGAGTTTATTTCTGATCATCCAAAAAGTCAGTTAGAAATTGTGGCCACAGATTATAAACCTGTTGCAGAAGTTCAGTTTTCAAAAAGAAGTTTAGAAAATGAAGAAGTAAATTTTGAGGAATTTATTGCTGTAAAAGGTATTAAAGCATTAGGAAATCAACTAACAACTGATAAAATTAAGCAAGTTAATTTATTAGAATCTTTACCTTTTGAAGAGGAAGAAGAAGAGGAGGAGGAAGAGGAAAAATTAACTGAAACAGAAGAAGTTAATAAAGAAAATAACGAAGATAAATTGCCAATTGACGTACCTGAAACTAAAAAACCTGTTTTAGAAGAATTATCAGCAGAAGAAAAAGCGAAGATTGCGTTGCAAAAGTCAATCGCTAAAAAGAAAGCTGAACAGAAGAAATTGGATGATGAAAATCAGACGAAGTTGTTTTAAATAGGAAACTAAAACATTTTTATTTGATGCGTTTTTGGTGTATATTTACATCAAAAATATAATTTATGTCTAGACAAAGTATCTCTTTTACACAACCCAATGATGAATGGTTAAAATCTCAAGTAGATTCTAACGAATATTCTAGCAAAAGTGAATTGGTGAACGATTTGATAAGACAAGCAAGAAAACAACAAACAGAAATAGATTGGATTCGCTCTAAAATTGAAGCTGCAGAAAAAAGTGGTTTTACAAATCAATCAAAAGAAGAAATTTTAGCAGAATCTAAGTCATTTTTGAATGGCAAAATATAAGTTAAGTGAAGTTGCAAAAGAGGATTTAATAAGAATTCATAACTATGGATTTCAAAAATTTGGAATGCAACAAGCAGATAAATATTTTGATTCTTTTTTCACTCATTTTGATAATATTGCAGAACGCCCATTTTCTTTTGAATCAGTAGATTTTATTAAGAAAGGTTATAGACGTTGTGTTTGTGGTTCTGATAGTATTTATTTTAGAATCAATAATGATATTGTAGAAATTATGACGATAATTGGAAGACAAGATTTAAATACTATTTTATGAAACTAAAATATCTCTATTTATTTTTATCAATCCTTGGAATTTGCTATACTTGGTACTACAACATCCAATATTTTAATACTGTAGAAAATGCAAATTTGATAGGTTTCTTTCAAGATGCACAACAAAATTTTGCAGGTAAATCTTTTGGAGCAGATTTAACAGTGGTGGTTTTTACGTTTTTTGCTTTTATGATTCCAGAATCTTTACGCTTAAAAATAAAATATTGGTGGGTTTTAATTCCGTTTACATTTTTAATTGCAATCGCTTTTACCTTTCCACTATTCTTATATATGAGAGAAAATGCTTTAGAAAAAAGTATGAATGAAGCATAAAGTTATCCTCTTTTTATTTTTTGTCACTTCAATTATTTATGCACAAAATGATGTGTATGTCTTTAAAGACATCAAAAACGAATACTCAATACATACTATTGAAAGTGCAAATTTTAAGCGTATAGAAAAAAGTATTTCAGACAAAGATATTAATGCTAGTTTTTGGTTTAAAATTCCTGCAAACAAAACTGTAGAAAATTACATTTTTAGAATTAATAGTATCAGAATTAAAGCATCTTCTGCCTTTCAAAATCAAAAAGAAATAGAAAAAATTGCAAACGAACGATATCTTGCATATAAATTTAATAGAATTTCACCTGTTTATATTAAAGTAAGTTCTGATTTTTCTTCATATTTTCCCTTTGATTTAAGTACTGAAAATGATTCTGTTTTTAGAGAAAAGGTTCAGATTATAATGAATAGCTTTTATTATGGATTTACCTTTTTAGTTATTATATATAGTTTTTTTTATTACTATTTTTTTAGAGATAAAGCCTTTTTATATTCTGGTTTATTAATTTCAAGTTTAACTTTAGGTTTCTTTTTATTAGATGGAATGTTTCATTTTTTCAAATTTAATAATCAAACAGTTGAGGCTATTACATTACTCAATTATATTTTTTTAGCTTTTTTCTCATCAAAATTTGTGCATAGCTTTTTATTGTTAGATGATTATTATCCAAAATTAAAAAAATACACCTATAGTTTGGGGGTTTTAATCATAATTAATGTTATGCTATTTTTAATTTATAGAACAAATTTTCTTTTTGTTTGTTTAAATATTTTAGTGTTTACAATCTTACTTATTTATTGGTTTACAGGAGTTATACTTTTTAAAAATAATATTTATACAAAAATATTTGTATTTGCTTATGCTACTTTATTGTTTACGGGCATTGATTTTCTTGTATTAAAAAATTTTGGAATTCAAATATTTGAATCCAATCCTCAAAATATGAAAATTGGAGGTTTGATACAAATTATTGTTATTTCTCTTGCTGTTTTATACAGAGAAAAAACATTACGTAAATCTAACCAATTTATGAAAATTGAAATAATAAAATACTCTAAGGAGATTGAGCAAATGGAGTTTTCAATTAATGATGAAACTCAAAAAGAAATTTTACAAACTTTGACTGTTAGAGAAAAAGAAATTTTCGATTTAATTATTGCAGGAAATTCTAATAAACTAATAGCTGACTCTTTAAATATTTCTGTAAATACTGTGAAATTTCACGTAAAAAACATTTATGAGAAATTACATATTAAAAGTAGGAAAGAGGCCATAACACTGGATAAATCCTTTAATTTATAGTTAATTTAGGACAAACTACCCAAAAACTACCCTTACACTTTTACTAAATAATTATAATATTAATTAAATTGCCCTATATAATAACTATGGCAGTAAAATAAATTAATTCCCCATTTATAGAGTGGCTCCAGGATTTATTCTGGAGCTTTTTATTTCTATTATCTTTTTTATTATTAGTTATTAAAGAACTAATAATTTATCTTTAAGAAAAATTTTATTATCAATGGAATATCAAGAAAATCAAAATAAGGAAGATAAAGATCATATAGAAAACAATGAAAAAAGTTTAGATGAAAAAAAGAAATTGCAAGAACAGCAACAGCAACAATAATAATTATTTCATCTTTTCAAAGAAAGTAAATTCGTAGTTTGGTAATACCTCAGGATTAGTAATTTTAATGATATCTTTTAAAACCAAATCAGGTCTTGTTCCTGCTAATTCGTAGTAAATTGCGCCACCTGTTTTACCTTTTTTAAGAATTGGCGTATAAATATTGTCCTTTTGAAAAGCTTTAAATTCTTTATAGATTTCATTACTCTTTAAAAGTTGCTCTTTAGAAGAAAAATAACCAGGTGTAATCCAATAATCCGCATTTTGAGCTTTGTCAAAAACACTTTCGAAACTTAAAGACAAACTCCCTTTTCCTTCTGTGTTTTTCCATAGATAATTTAGGTTTGCATCTTTTAAAAATTGTGCAACAAAACTTTCTCCAGCAGGTAAATTCCAAATGTCTTTGCTCATAATTGCGCCTGATAAAATTTTTGGTTTTTTATTCGATTTTAGTGCGATTTTTTTAGCCTCTAAATAATCTGTTTCTATCACTTTAAAAATACTGTCTGCTTGTTTTTCTTTATCAAACAAAACACCAAAAAACTTAATCCATTCAGCTCTTCCTAAAGGAGTTTCTTCAAGCCAATCTCCATTATAAATTACCTTAATACCTGCTTTTTGAATCGCTGTTAAAGATTTATCAGCAGAAGAAACACTATAACCCACTACCAATTCTGGTTGTAAATCCAATAATATTTCTGTGTTTAAAGAGCTTTCTTTTCCTATTTCTTGAATTTTTCCTGCATCAATTAAAACTCTTGTTTTTGCAGATGAAACATATTTAGAATATGGAAAACCAATTATAGATGATTCTTCATTAAGCAACTCAACCATTGGAATGTGTGTTGTTGAAGTCACAACAATTTTTTGAATGGGAACTTCCAGAACTTCATATTTATAATCAATAATAGTATCAATTTTTTTCTTTTTGATGATATATTCAAAAACATCATCAGAATTTTGATAGGCAGACTTTACAATCAACTTTTTTGTTCCATTTTCATCAACAATATCAAAACCTTTGGCATATTTAATAGTACTTTCAGTTTGATTTTTATCATCAACATTTATGGTTACTTTTTTGCAGGAAAAAGAAATCAATAAAAGGAAAGTAAATAACGTTATATAAACAAGTTCTCGATACAATTTTTCGTACTTCAAAATCACTCGAACTGACATTTTGTTGTAGAAACTCATTAATTGTAAACTTGATTTTCTTGTTCTTGAACTCTAATAAACGTTGTTCTTTTGGTCAATTCTTTTAGCCTGCTTGCACCAACATAGGTACAAGTAGATCGTATTCCGCCTAAAATATCAATAATAGTATGTTCTACATCACCTTTAAAAGGGACTTTAACTGTTTTTCCTTCTGATGCTCTGTAATTTGCAACACCTCCTGAATGTTTATTCATAGCAGTTTCAGAGCTCATTCCATAGAAAGCTTTGAATTTCTCGCCATTTTTTTCTATCAATTCTCCACCACTTTCTGTGTGTCCAGCCAACATGCCACCTAACATTACAAAATCTGCACTTCCACCAAAAGCTTTTGATAAATCTCCAGGAATTTTACAACCACCATCAGAAATTATTTGTCCACCCATTCCATGAGCAGCATCTGCACATTCTATAATAGCTGATAATTGAGGATAACCAACACCTGTTTTAACACGAGTTGTACAAACAGAACCTGGTCCAATACCAACTTTTATAATATCAGCTCCAGCCAATAATAGTTCTTCTACCATTTCTCCTGTAACCACATTACCTGAAATAATTACTTTCTTTGGATGATTTTTACGCATTTTTTGAACAAAATTCACAAAATGTTCAGAATATCCGTTAGCAACATCTACACAAATAAAATTTATTTGAGGAAATTCAGTTAGAATTTGAGCTACTTTTTGCGAATCTTCTTTTCCAGTTCCTGTGCTTACAGCAATATTTTTTAAAATTTCTTCAGATGAATTTGTGGCAAAATCTCGCCATTCTTCAATAGAGTAATGTTTATGAATTGCTGTAAATAATTTGTGTTTTGCTAATGCTTTTGCCATTTCAAAAGTACCAACAGTATCCATATTGGCTGCCATTATTGGTATTCCAGACCAAACAACATCACTATGTAAAAAATTAAACTCTCTCACCAAGCTTACTTGTGAACGCGATTTTAAAGTAGATCTTTTTGGACGAATCATTACATCTTTAAAACCTAATTTCAACTCATTTTCTATCCTCATAATTGTGTAAAATTTCAGAGTTTAAAGGTATAAAATTTAGAAGTCTTTTTGTTAGATTGTTTGTAAGATTCATATATATTTGCAACGATTTTTGGTTTTGATGTTATTTTTAACATCGAATTAAAAGGGAATCTGGTTAAAAGCCAGAACTGTTCCCACAACTGTAAGTTTATGCTGAATTTTTATTCAGCACCTCATTTGAGGATGTTATTTATTCTTATACCACTGACAATTTATTTGTTGGGAAGGTGAAATAACATAAAATAAGTCAGGAGACCTGCCCTAAATCACAAGTTATAACTTTTGGGATAAAAGTTTATGTACTTATTTATTTCTATTCGTACACGAAGTTTACCTGATTAATTTAGGTTTCATACTAGTTATGAAACTCACATTCCTGTTTTTTGCATAAGCAAAAGGCAAATTTTAAATTATATCGTTAAAATGAAAAAGCAATTATTAATTGTTAGTGTTTTGATGTGCAGTTTTGTTTGCACACATGTGTTTTCTCAACAAAAAAAAGAGAAAATAGAATCTTTAAATGAAATTGTAGTAACTGCTACAAAATTTGAAACCAATAAAAAAAACGTTGGTAAAATTGTGTACAAAATTACACAAGAAACTATTGAGAATAATCAAGGTAGAACTGTTGTAGATTTATTAAATGATGTTCCTGGAGTAGAAATTAATGGTAACTTTAGTACAAAGGGGCAAAATTTAGGATATTATATTAGAGGTGGACGAAACAGACAAGTGGCTATTTTAATTGATGGCGTAAATGTTAACGATCCATCTTCTTTTAATGCCGATTTTGATTTACGTCAAATAGACATCAACCAAATAGAAAGTATTGAGGTTTTAAAAGGAGCCTCATCAACTTTATATGGTTCAGGAGCTGCAACAGGTGTAATTAACATCATTTTAAAAAAATCTTCGAAAGATAGTTTTGCAGGAACTTTTACAACTTCTGTGGGTACAAATTCATCAAGTGAGAATCCTAAATTTTCTGGAGAAGAATTTTCTACAAACTTCAATTTTAATGGAACTTTAGGCAAAGTTGACTACCTATTAGCTTTAAATGCGAATGGTTCTAGTGGTTTATCAGCTGCAGAAAGCACAACAGATATTCCTTTTGAAGAGGATAATTTTGCAAGACAAAATGTGTTACTAAAAGTTAATTATGCTGTAAATGATAAATTAAAAATTGGCTTATTATCTAGTTATGATGAGTTTTCTACCGATTTTGACGGTTTTGATTTTGACCCTGTAACCTTTGCAAGTATTCCTGCTGATAGAGAAAATAACTCAAAAAGTGTTCAGAAAAGGGTAGGCCTAAATGCAGATTATTCTTACAAAAAAGGAGAATTAAAAATAAGAACTTTTTTAACGGAAATTGATAGAAATGAATCGCCTTCTAATGATTTTTTCTATGGAGAAGTGTATGGTTTTGATGTGTATAATAATTATAAATTCAACAATCAATTTTCTTTTTTAGTTGGTTTTACCTCGCAATTTCAAGATATGATCCAAAAAACTTCTTTTAGTACTATAGAAGAAGGTTCAGGAAAACAACATTTCTATGATCCTTATATTTCTTTTAATTATTTTTCGGAATCAGGCTTTAATTTAAATGCAGGAACTCGTTTAAATATGCATAGTGAATATGGAAATAACTTTGTTTTTAATGTAAATCCTTCATACAATTTTAAAATTTCAGAAAATGATTTTAAGGTATTTGCATCATATAGTACAGCTTTTGTAGCGCCAACCTTATCTGAAATTTTTACAAAATTACCAACCATTGATGAATTATTGCCAGAAGAAGATATTACAATTGAAGGTGGTTTTGATTTAGATTTAGGAGATAAAATCAACATAAATGCAACTTATTTTTATAGAGAAGAAACCAATAAAATAGGTTTTGATCCAACAACATTTCAAACCATTAACGATTTTGGAACTTTTTTAGCGAGAGGTTTAGAAACTGAAATTTCTTATAAAGCATCTCAGAAATTAAGATTATTAGCAAATTACACGTATATAGATAGAGACGAAAATTTGTTGCTAAAAATACCTCAGAATAAATTTTTTATCAAAGCAGATTATAGTTTGTTTCCGCAAACATTTACTTCTTTAAGCTACAGATTTGTTGATGAAACTAAGGATTTTGGGAATGTAGATTTAGCTTCTTACAGTTTAGTTGATTTTTTCATCAACCATAGTTTGTTAGAAAATAAAGTAATTTTTTATGGAAGTATTACTAATATATTTAATGAAAATTTTCAAGAAATTGCAGGTTTTACAACGCGTGGAAGAAATTATAATATAGGATTAAGAATTAAATTTTAAGGGGAAGAGTGCAAAATGAAAAAGACGAAAAGGCTTCTTAATATTTAAGAAGTCTTTTTTTATTACAGTAGTTTTTTTACTTCGTTTTTTATAAAAGCAATTGCAGTTTTTGTTGGTGGCAATGTTTTAGAATAATCGATTAGTATATTTTCACGTAAATCGTTCGCTGAACTTGAATTTTCTGCAACTTGTTTTAGTTTATTGATCACTGCACATTTGGCAGCGTAAATTGCTGTCCAACTATCATCAGAAATATAGATTTGTTGTACCAAATTATGCTCAAATTCCTGTTCTATATTTGCTATTAAAAGCTGTAAATATTCGTTTGTATTTGTTGATAAAGGCTGAATACGAATCAGCAATTTTACAGGATTTATGCGTTCGCAAAAAAGTAAAAGTCGCTCATAAGCTTGCAATTTTATAGGTAAAGAATCTTTCTTTTTTTGAGACATTAACTCTAATTGTTTTGCAGAATTCTGCTGACGAATAAAGCCATTAAACATGTAATAAGCTACAAAACCAGTAACTACAGCAGGTAAAATATAGGCGATACTCTCTAAGAATTTGTCTTCCATTTTATGAGATTAATTTTAAAGTTTGCAAATATAAAACTCCTAAAAGTATGGCAAACCCAAAACTTAATAAAGTTCCTATTAAAATATATTCGGTTAGTTTTCTGTCTTTAGATGATGTTAAATCTCCAAACCTAAATACCGATTTTGCTGCCAATAAAAATCCAATAGCTTCCCAATGATTGGTAATTACAAAAGTGAACACAAATAACCTTTCTAAAACACCAATATATTGACCAGCTTTTGCCAAAGAATCGTCGTTTTCTTTTTTCTTTTCAGGATTCCATTGTGTAATAATTAATTTGATGATTATGGATGACACAAAAATAACGAGCAATAAAAATATCAACAATAATAAAATTTTCTCTGTGATGATATTTTTTGCTGATAGTTTAAAATCAGTATAAAAAGAGGTAGCAATTATCAACATTAAAACATGTAAAATTTGATCGATAAAAAACCAAATTCGTTTTGTTTTCTTCTTTTGTAAGTATAGTTTTAGCAAGTCAATTGCATAATGAGAAATAACTATGAGTAAAAATCCTGCCCAATATGTTTGCAAATCAAACTGTAAAATCAACAATAATAAAACTGCGTGAATTGCAATATGAACGTATAATTTTGTAGATTTTACTTTCTTTTCCTCTTTGTCTTTTACCCATTTTTCTGACTGAAAAACAAAATCACCTAAAATGTGTGCCAATAAAAACTTTAAAAAGAGTAACATATTTATTGGTTTAATTTTTTGTTGATTAATTCTCTGTAGAGATTTTCTAACTGCATAATTTCATCTAAACCAGCTCTTTTTCTGCGTTCACTAGCACTACTTTCTGAAATATTTAATTCTTTGGCAATCAGTTTTTGTGTAGTACTTGGGTTTTCTAAATACTTTAAAACAAAATCGGCCGAATTTACTGTCCAATTATCCATAGTTAATAAAGCAAGGGCAAATGAAGTATTACATATGCTATCGAATTCTTTATCAGAAGATGTTATTGCTAAATTTTGTTTCTTTAATAGTGTGTCAAAAGCCAATCCACTATAAATAAACGCTTCTCCATTTCCTTCAGTAATGTTTGTATATGAATCATTTTTCTCGCCAATTCCGATAGCAATTCTAACATCTAATTTTTTTATTTTCTTTAGAGTTGCTTTCAGTTTTATAGCAAATAATAATGAATCTTTTACATTTTCAATTTCAATTTGAAAACTATCACCTCTATAAATTTCCCATATTTTGGGTGATCTTCCAATAGTTTGGAAAGCACTTTTTATCAAAGGAAGCCATTCATTAGAATCCACTTCTCTCGAATTTATAATATCTCCTGTTAAAATGCTAGTCATTAAAAAATATTTTTAACAAATATATCATTTATATTCGGGTTTTAAGACGAATATCTTATAATTCGGGTTTTAACACGAATATTTAATAATTCGAGTTTTAAGACGAATTTTTGTCGAAATAAGTTGTGTATAAAAATTCATCATCATTCTTTATAAAAAGAATAAGTTTTGTTAATTTCACAGTTCTAAATTCATACAAAACTTACGCTTGAATACATACTTAAATACTTTAAACGAAGCACAGAAAGAGGCAGTTATTCAAAAAGATGGCCCAATGATAATTATTGCTGGTGCAGGTTCTGGTAAAACACGTGTTTTAACTTATAGAATTGCACATTTAATGCAATCTGGAGTGGATTCTTTTAATATTTTATCGCTCACATTTACCAACAAAGCAGCCAAAGAAATGAAAGCCAGAATTGCTGGAGTTGTTGGACAAAGTGAAGCTAAAAATCTTTGGATGGGAACTTTTCACTCGGTTTTTGCACGTATTTTACGTTCTGAAGCAGACAAATTAGGTTTCCCAACAAACTTTACCATTTACGATACGCAAGATTCAGTTCGATTAATTTCATCAATTATTAAAGAAAAGAATTTAAACAAGGAACAATACAAACCAAAGCAGATTTTAGGGAGAATATCATCCTTTAAAAACAGCTTAATTACTGTAAGAGCTTACTTTAATAATTCTGATTTGCAAGAAGCAGATTTACATGCAAGCAGACCAGAAGTTGGTAATATTTACAAAGAATATGTAGATAGATGTTTTAAATCTGGTGCAATGGATTTTGATGATTTGTTGTTAAGAACCAACGAATTATTGGCTCGTTTTCCAGATGTTTTGGCAAAATATCAAGATAGGTTTAGATATATTATGGTGGATGAGTATCAAGATACAAACCACTCACAATATATAATTGTAAGAGCTTTGGCTGACAAATTTGGGAATATCTGTGTGGTTGGAGACGATTCACAAAGTATTTATAGTTTTAGAGGGGCAAACATTCAGAATATCTTAAATTTTCAAAAAGATTATCCTGATGTAAAAACCTTTAAATTAGAACAGAATTACAGATCTACAAAAAATATTGTGAATGCAGCAAATTCTGTAATTGCAAAAAACAAAACAAAGTTAGATAAAGAAGTTTGGACGAGTAATGATGCTGGAGATTCTATAAACGTAATGCGTACTATTTCTGATGGTGAAGAAGGGCGTTTTGTAGCACAATCTATTTGGGAAAATATGATGAATAATCAACTAACACCCGATAATTTTTGTGTACTATATAGAACAAATTCTCAATCTAGAGCCATAGAAGATGCTTTGAGAAAAAAGAACATCGACTATAAAATATATGGTGGAATTTCCTTTTATCAACGTAAAGAAATAAAAGACATTTTATCTTATTTGCGGATTTTAATCAACCCAAATGATGAAGAAGCTTTAAAAAGAATTATCAATTATCCTGCAAGAGGAATTGGTGCTACAACTATAGATAAACTTACAATTGCTGCAAATCACTATAAAAAATCAATTTTTGATATTTTAAAATATATTGATAAAATCGATTTAAAAATAAATTCTGGAACTAAAAATAAGTTGCAGAATTTTATGAATATGATTTTACGACTTCAAATTGAAGCAAAAACTAAAAATGCTTTTGAAATTGCAGAAGTAGTTGTAAAACAAACCCAGTTAATTAAAGATTTAGAAAAAGACGGAACACCAGAAGCTGTTAGTAAAGTAGAAAATGTTCAAGAACTTTTAAACGGAATTAAAGATTTTATAACAGATAAAATTGAACAAGGAGAAGATACTTCTTTAACATCGTTTTTAGAAGATGTTGCTTTGGCTACCGATTTTGATTCAGAAAAAAATGATGATAAACCTACAGTTTCTTTAATGACCATTCATCAATCTAAAGGATTGGAATATTTGTATGTGTATGTTGTTGGTTTAGAGGAAAATTTATTTCCATCTGCCATGAGTATGAATACAAGAAGTGAATTAGAAGAAGAACGTAGATTGTTTTATGTGGCGTTAACAAGAGCAGAAAAAGTTGCTTATTTAACGTATGCACAAACACGTTATAGATGGGGAAAATTAATTGATTCAGAACCAAGTCGTTTTTTAGAAGAAATCGACGATCAATATTTGCATTATATAACTCCAAAGGTTCCAGAATCTTCCGTAAATAGATTTATTGATAAAAGTATTTTTGATGATGCTCCAAAAGGAATTCGTTTTCAAAAACCTATTCAACGTAAAAAAGCAGAACGAGATATACTTAAAAAGAAAGAAATTATTGTTCCTAAAAACTTAAAAAAAGTATCACAAGCAACAACACCAAAAGCCAATTTATTTGATGGTAATATAGTGGTTGGTAATATTGTTGAACATAATAGGTTTGGTAGTGGAGAAGTAATAGCATTAGAAGGAAGTGGCCCAAATAAAAAAGCAGAGATAAAGTTTGGAACTGTTGGTAAAAAGAAACTATTACTACAATTTGCTAAATTAAAAGTGATTGGTTAATTTTTTTTAAATTAATCATGGATATTTGTAAATATGGCACTCCTAAAGGAGTTCTATAAAATTACCTAATTTATATCTATTAATATACAGCTCCTATGGAGCTAAAAAGATTAAGCTAAAGTAAATTAAAAGTGATTGGTTAATTTGAGTTTAGAATTAAAAAATAATATAGATATTGTAAATATGTTACTCCAAAAGGAGTTCTATAAAATTATGAAATTTATTTTATTAATATGTTGCTCCTAAGGAGCAAAAACATAAAATATGATATTAAAAAGTAAAACTGCAGAGCAGTGAAACATTAATAGAGAATATTTTAATTCAATTAAATCAAGCTCCATAGGAGCGACATATTTCACAGCATTAATTACATCAATAATAAAACATCAAAAAACCACACCATAAAAAATGGCAAATACATACACACAATTATATTTCCACATTGTATTTGCTGTAAAAGGAAGAGATAATTTAATAACATCAAAATTTAAAGTTGATTTATATAAGTATATCACAGGAATCATCAGTAAGAAAGATTAAAAATTGATGATTATTAATGGGATGCCTAATCATATTCATATTTTAATTGGCACAAAACCAAATTGTAATTTATCAGATTTAGTGAGAGATATCAAAGCAAATTCATCAAAATGGATAAATGAAAATAAATTTGTGTTAGGTAAATTTGAATGGCAAACAGGATTTGGTGCTTTTACAGTGAGTCAATCTGGAATTAATAAAGTAATAAAATATATAAAAGATCAAGAGGAACATCATAAAATAAAATCTTTTAAAGAAGAATATATCGATTTTTTAAAAGGTTATAAAATTGATTTTGAAGATAAATATATTTTTTCAGAAGATTAAATTTATGAATTGAATACCTTTTTTTAAAATTAAAAGTGATTGGTTAAAAAATCAATTATAAAAACAAAAATAAATTGTTATTTTGCAACATTAAATAACTACAAAGTATAAATTGTTATTTCGAGGAGCACGAATTTTACGTAAACTTTCGAAAACACACTTCAAAAATAAATAAATGACATTCGATTTAGAATATAATTCAGAAAGAACATTAATGATAATTCCAGAATATGGCAGACATGTTCAAAAATTGGTAGATCATTGTGTTGCCTTAGAAACCAAAGAAGAACGTAATGAAATGGCATTAGCAATTGTTGATGTTATGGGAAATTTGCAACCTCACTTAAGAGATGTTCCAGATTTTAAACACAAACTTTGGGATCAATTGTATATCATGTCCGATTTTAAATTGGATGCAGATTCGCCTTATCCAATTCCTTCAAGAGAAGAATTACAAGAAAAACCAGAACGTTTACCTTATCCAAAATATGCGTCAAAATATCGATATTATGGTAACAATATTCAAACAATGATTGATGTTGCTTTGAGCTGGGAAGAAGGAGATAAAAGAGAAGCCTTGGTATTTACGATTGCAAATCACATGAAAAAGTGTTATTTAAATTGGAATAAAGATACAGTAGACGATGCTGTGATTTTTAAGCATTTATATGACTTGTCTAATGGAGCATTCGATTTAAGAGATTCTGATGAAGATTTATCAGAAAGTAAAAATTTAATGAAAAAGAGAAATTCTCAAGGTCAGAATAACTCAAAAAGCACGCATAAAAAAGCACATCATAATAATAAAGGTAGAAAAAGATATTAGTCAATGGCATCATTTAAAATTGAAGGAGGACACAAACTAAAAGGAACCATTACACCTCAAGGAGCAAAAAATGAAGTTTTACAAATACTTTGTGCAGTCTTATTAACTCCAGAAAAAGTAACCATAAACAATGTTCCAGATATTATTGATGTTAACAAACTAATCTTTATTCTTGGAGAATTAGGTGTTAAAGTTGTAAAGTTAAGTAGCAATGCCTATTCATTTCAAGCAGATGAATTAAAATTATCCTATTTAGAATCAGATGATTTTAAAAGAGATGGAAGCTCTTTAAGAGGTTCTATTATGATTGTTGGTCCATTATTAGCACGTTTTGGAAAAGGATACATTCCAAAACCAGGAGGAGATAAAATTGGTAGAAGACGTTTAGATACACATTTTGAGGGTTTTATAAGATTAGGAGCAAAGTTTAGATATAATAAAGAAGATAGGTTTTACGGAGTAGAAGCAGAAGAATTATTTGGAACAGAAATGTTATTAGATGAAGCCTCTGTAACAGGAACTGCCAATATTTTAATGGCCTCTGTTTTAGCAACTGGAACCACAAAAATTTACAACGCAGCTTGCGAACCTTACATTCAGCAATTATGTAAAATGCTGAATGCAATGGGCGCAAATATTACTGGAGTTGGCTCAAATTTATTAACTATAACTGGTGTAGATTATTTAGGTGGTTGTGAGCACAGAGTTTTGCCAGACATGATTGAAATTGGTTCTTGGATTGGTGTTGCAGTCATGACACGTTCAGAATTGACGATCAAAGACGTTAGCTGGGAAAACTTGGGACAAATTCCAAATGTATTTAGAAAACTTGGAATTCAATTCGAAAAAAGAGGCGATGATATTTACATTCCAGAGCAAGAATCGTACGAAATTCAGAACTATATAGATGGTTCAGTTTTAACAGTGGCAGATGCTCCTTGGCCAGGTTTTACACCAGATTTATTAAGCATTGTTTTGGTAATTGCAACCCAAGCAAAAGGAACTGTTTTAATTCATCAAAAAATGTTCGAAAGCCGTTTGTTTTTTGTCGATAAATTAATAGATATGGGCGCAAAAGTTATTTTGTGCGATCCTCACAGAGCCACTGTAATTGGTATGAATTTTGAAAGCTCTTTAAAAGCAACAAAAATGACTTCTCCAGATATTAGAGCAGGAATTTCTTTACTAATTGCAGCACTTTCTGCTAAAGGAACAAGTATCATCAACAATATAGAGCAAATAGATAGAGGTTACGAAAACATAGAAGCTCGTTTAAAATCTATTGGCGCAAAAATTGAAAGAATAGAGTAGTGTTAGGAGCTATTTCCTGCTTTCCACTGTATCTTTTCATAGGCGTCTTTGCGAAGTTTACTTTTTTGTAAACTGTGGCAATCTCTTTCAGGAATTGAATTACTTATTTAAAAAGCCTATAAAAAGGATGTCGTTTCAATCAGGGCTAAACTGGTTTACCAACATTCATAAAAGATTTAAAAATAGTGTCATCTTGACACTATTTTTTTGTTGGCAACATTTTTGTCAATATAGTTGTGACAATTTAATTATTACAAAGAAATGAGTAAGAAAGAAGATATAAAAGACGAAGAAATAAACAAC
This sequence comes from Polaribacter sp. Hel_I_88, assembly GCF_000687935.1. Classification (NCBI taxonomy): domain Bacteria; kingdom Pseudomonadati; phylum Bacteroidota; class Flavobacteriia; order Flavobacteriales; family Flavobacteriaceae; genus Polaribacter; species Polaribacter sp. Hel_I_88. The sequence continues at coordinate 3,329,425 of NZ_JHZZ01000001.1, forward strand.
GAGCAAGAAACTGCACAAGTTGAAGAAAATCAAGAAGTTGAAGTGGAAGTAGTAAAGGAAGAACCGACTACAGAAGAATTATTAGAAACAGAAAAAGATAAGTTTTTACGTCTATTTGCTGAGTTCGAAAATTATAAAAAGAGAACAACTAGAGAAAGAATTGAATTATATAAGACAGCAGGACAGGAATTAATGACATCTTTACTGCCAGTTGTAGACGATTTTGAACGTGCTTTGACACATATTGCAGAAGATATAGAAACTGAAGAATTAAGAAAAGGAGTTTTATTAATTTACAATAAATTCTACAATACTTTAGAGCAAAAAGGCTTATCAAAAATAGAAACCAATGCTGGTGATGTTTTTGATGCTGAAATTCATGAAGCAATTACACAAATTCCTGCACCATCAGAAGATTTAAAAGGAAAAATTATTGATTGTGTAGAAAAAGGATATAAAATGGGTACTAAAATTATTCGTTACCCAAAAGTAGTAATAGGACAATAAAAATAGTAAACAGTTTTCAGTTTCAGTTGGCAGTGTAATACTTGCTATAATTCTAAAACTAAAAATTGTTATATTTTTTTAGAAAACATAAGTGTTAGTAAACAGTGAGCACTGAAAACTGCGACTGTTTACTGAAAACTAAAATAATAATGGCAAAACAAGATTTTTACGAAGTATTAGGCATTTCTAAATCTGCAACACAAGCAGAAATTAAGAAAGGTTATAGAAAAATGGCAATCAAATATCATCCAGATAAAAATCCAGATGATAAAACTGCTGAAGAGAAATTCAAATTAGCTGCAGAAGCTTATGAAGTTTTGAGCGACGAAAATAAAAAAGCAAGATACGATCAATATGGTCATCAAGCTTTTGAAGGTCCTCAAGGTGGAGGTGGCTTTGGAGGTGGTGGAATGAATATGGATGACATATTCAGCCAGTTTGGAGACATTTTCGGTGGTGGAGGTGGAGGCTTTGGTGGTTTTGGTGGTGGAGGCCAAAGACAAGCCAGAGTTAAAGGAAGTAATATGCGAATTCGTGTAAAACTTACTTTAGAAGAAATTGCCAAAGGTGTAGAAAAGAAAGTAAAAGTTCGTAGAAAAGTACAAGCAGATGGTGTACGCTATAAAACTTGTACTACTTGTAATGGTTCTGGTCAGCAAATGCGCGTTACAAACACTATTTTAGGTAGAATGCAAACTGCAACTACTTGTAGTACGTGTTCTGGAGCTGGAGAAATTATTAGCTCTAAACCAAATGGAGCAGATGCTCAAGGTTTAATTGTAAAAGAAGAAACTGTACCAATTAACATTCCTGCTGGTGTAACAGAAGGTGTTCAATTAAAAGTTGGAGGAAAAGGAAACGATGCTCCAGGTAAAAATTCTATTTCTGGAGATTTATTAGTGTTGATTGAAGAAATTCCTCATGACACTTTAAAAAGAGAAGGTACCAATATTCATTATGATTTGTACATCAATTTTTCTGAAGCAGTTTTAGGAACTAGCAAAGAAGTAGAAACTGTAACTGGAAAAGTAAAAATTAAAATTGATCCAGGAACACAATCAGGAAAAATTCTTAGATTAAAAGGAAAAGGCTTACCAAGTATAGAACGTTATGGAACAGGAGATTTCTTGATTCATACAAATGTTTGGACTCCTCAAGAATTAGACAAAGAACAAAGACAGTTTTTTGAAAAAATGAGCGATAATTCAAATTTTACACCAAGTCCAAATACCACTGATAAATCATTTTTTGAAAAAGTAAAGGATATGTTTTCTTAATAAAATACTAAATTCTCAAAAAAGTTTATTTATTTTATCAAATTTACTTTTTAATAGTATTAAAAATTATATATTTGTAGTGTGATTAGTTTACTAGTCACACTTTTTCTTTTTCATAGCAATTTTTCCCACTCAAATTTATATTTGAGTGGGTTTTTTATAAAAGAGAAAATCAAAATTTAAAATAGAAAGCAGATTTATCTTATCGCTTTAAATTAATTTTAAAGAGGAAAGTCCGGACACCAAAGAGTAATCATAGTGGATAACATCCATCCAACGTGAGTTGAGGACAAGTGCAACAGAAAGCAAGTACAGTTAGGCTGTAGTGAAACCAGGTAAACTCTATGAGGTGCAATGTCATGTAAATTAGAGCTTGAGAGCTACTCGCTCGATTCTAAAGGGTAGGCAGATAGATTCTAAGAGTAATTTTAGAACTAGATAAATGATAAGAGCCTTACATATGTAAGGAACAGAATTCGGCTTACAAGTCTGCTTTTTTATTTTAATTATCAAATCCTCAAAATTAATTACAAAAACTATTTTTTTATTGAAGTATATTCAATGTTTTGAAAAATAGCTTTTATTTATCTATTAATTATAGCAATCTATTATTTATCTTTTAAAATTGATATTAAAACTGTAGATTTGTTTTACGAAAAATTTTTAAAATCACAACTGAATATGGCATTTGACATTGATATGATCAAGCAGGTTTACGCAAACATGACAGAACGCGTTGATGCTGCTCGTAAAATTACAGGAAAACCACTTACATTATCTGAAAAGATTTTATACTCTCATTTATGGGAAGGAAAAGCTACTAAAGAATTTACTAGAGGTAAAGACTATGTAGATTTTGCTCCAGATAGAATTGCTTTGCAAGATGCAACTGCACAAATGGCATTATTACAATTTATGCAAGCTGGTAAGCCAAAAGTAGCGGTTCCTACAACAACTCACTGTGATCATTTAATTCAAGCTAAAGAAGGTGCTGCAACAGATTTAAAACAAGCAAACACAACAAGTAGTGAAGTTTTTAATTTTTTAGAATCAGTTTCTAACAAATACGGACTTGGTTTTTGGAAACCAGGAGCAGGAATTATTCACCAAGTAGTTTTAGAAAACTATGCATTTCCAGGAGGAATGATGATTGGTACAGATTCGCACACAGTTAATGCTGGTGGTTTAGGAATGGTAGCAATTGGAGTAGGTGGAGCAGATGCTGTAGATGTTATGGCTGGAATGGCTTGGGAATTAAAATTTCCAAAATTAATCGGAATTAAATTAACTGGAAAATTATCTGGTTGGACAGCTCCAAAAGATGTTATTTTAAAAGTTGCCGAAATTTTAACTGTAAAAGGTGGAACAGGGGCAATTGTAGAATATTTTGGCCCAGGTGCTACTTCTATGTCTTGTACTGGTAAAGGTACAATTTGTAATATGGGTGCAGAGATTGGTGCAACAACATCAACTTTTGGTTATGATGAATCTATGGAACGTTATTTACGTGCTACAGATAGAGAAGATGTTGCAGATGCTGCTAATAAAGTTAAAGAATATTTAACTGCGGATACTGAAGTATATGATAATCCAGAAAAATATTTTGATCAAGTAATCGAAATTAACTTATCAGAATTAGGTCCATTATTAAACGGTCCTTTTACTCCAGATTTATCTACAACAGTAGGTTCTGATATGACTAAAAAAGCAAACGATAATGAATGGCCGCTAACGGTTGAATGGGGATTAATTGGTTCTTGTACAAATTCATCTTACGAAGATTTATCGAGAGCATCATCTATAGCACAACAAGCAATTGATAAAGGATTAAAAATGAAAGCTGAATTAGGTATCAATCCTGGTTCTGAAAAAGTAAGATATACTGCAGATAGAGATGGGATTTTAGGAATCTTTGAAAAATTAGATGCAAAAATATTTACAAACGCATGTGGACCTTGTATTGGTCAGTGGGCTAGATATTCAGATCCTAAAAATGCTCCTAAAAATAGTATTGTACATTCTTTTAACAGAAACTTTGCTAAAAGAGCAGATGGGAATCCTAATACGCACGCTTTTGTTGCATCACCAGAAATAACTGCTGCTATTGCTATTGCAGGTCGTTTAGATTTTAATCCATTAACAGATAAGTTAATCAACGAAAATGGTGAAGAAGTTATGTTTGATGAGCCAACAGGTTGGGAATTACCTCCAAAAGGTTTTGAAGTAAAAGATAATGGATATTTAGCACCAGAAGAAGATGGTAGCCACGTTAAGATTGCTGTAGAAGAAGATTCTGAAAGATTACAATTATTAGAACCTTTTACACCTTTAGGAGACACAATTACAGGAGCAAAATTATTAATTAAAGCTTTTGGAAAATGTACAACAGACCATATTTCTATGGCTGGTCCTTGGTTACGTTTTAGAGGGCATTTAGATAATATTGCAAATAATACATTAATTGGTGCAGTAAATGCGTTTAACAAAAAAACAAACTTTGTTAAAAATCAATTGAATGGTGAGTATAATGCAGTTCCTGCAGTGCAAAGAGAATACAAAAAAGCAGGGATTAAAACAATTGTTGTTGGTGATCATAATTATGGAGAGGGTTCTTCTAGAGAGCATGCTGCAATGCAACCAAGACATTTAGGTGTTGCTGCTGTTTTAGTAAAATCTTTTGCAAGAATTCATGAAACAAACTTGAAAAAGCAAGGAATGTTAGGTTTAACGTTTGCAAATGAAGCTGATTATGATTTAATTCAAGAAGATGATACATTCAACTTTTTAGATTTAAATGAATTTGCTCCAGACAAACAATTAACAATCGAAGTTGTTCATGCAGATGGAAGCAAAGATGTTATTAAAGTAAACCACACTTATAATGATGCGCAAATTAGCTGGTATCAAAAAGGTTCTGCTTTAAACTTGATCAAGTTGCAAAACGCTTAAAAATAATATAATTTATAGTTGAAACTCCTGAAGAAATTCAGGAGTTTTTTTGTGCCAAAAACAGTTAAGTTTTTCTTCTTAAAGCTAGCAAACCAAAAATTGGTCCAATGGCTAAAATCGTAAATATAAAAATAGAGGTTGATGAAATTTGTAACTTACTTAATAACTGAATGCTAATAATTGTTATCGAAAAACCGATACAATTTACAATTGTTAAAGCTGTTCCTTTATTATTTACTGGTGCATTTCTTGCGACTAATGTCGAAAAAAGTGGTGAATCTGCTATTACAACCATTCCCCAGAAAATTAAAAAGATTATAAATATATTTTCGTTTGATTGATACAAAATCAATGGAGAAAGTAAACAGCATACACAAGAAAGTAATAAAAAAATAAAAGCTGTTTTTTTGATACCTAATTTCTCAGCTATATAACCTGATAAAATACAAGAAACAGTTCCACTTCCAATAATAATAAAAGATAATAAGGGAATATTTAAAACCACACCAACATGTAAATTTTGATATATTAATAGAGCAATGGGAACAAAGGTCCAAAAAGCATATAACTCCCACATATGGCCAAAATAGCCAAAAGCCGCTTTTCTAAAATTGATATTTTTAAAAACTTTAAAGCAACTTGATAAATTTAAACCTTTACTTTTTGTTCTAAATGGGCCATCTTTTATAAAAATCAACAATAAAAAACCACCAAAAGCTGATAATAAAGAAGTTGCGATTAAAACGTGTTTCCAAGAAGTATTGATGAAAATATCTTTTAATAAATGAGGTAGAGCAGTTCCCAACACTAAAGCTCCCACTAAATATCCAAGTGATTTCCCCAAACCTTTATCATAATAATCTGTGGCAATTTTCATGCCTACAGGATAAATTCCTGCCAAGAAAAAACCTGTAAAGAAGCGTAAACTCAATAAACTAAACAATGTTTGATTGTCTAAAATACACATCAAATTAAAAGTTCCTCCTAAAATGGCACTTATAAAAAATACTTTTGAAGGTGAAAAGCGATCTGCAATGGTAAATAACGCAAAAATAAAAGTACCAGTTATAAAACCAAACTGAACAGCTGATGTTAAATGACCTAAAGAAGAATCGTTTAAATTAAAGTTTTTTATAAGACTTGGCATTATTCCATTACCTGCAAACCATAAAGAAGTGCAGCAAAATTGAGAAATAACGATGATAGGAAGTAGTAGTTTAGAGTTTTTCATTTCAGAAAACGAAATTAATCAAAAAGAGTATAATAATCAGATTAAATAATTTTGCAACAAGTTTACTTTCTTTATATTTGAATTGATGAAAAAAGTTAAAATTATAGAATGTCCAAGAGATGCAATGCAAGGAATAAAATCTCATTTTATATCCACAGAAAAAAAGGCATTGTATATCAACTCGCTTTTAAAAGTTGGTTTTGATACGATTGATTTTGGTAGTTTTGTATCGCCAAAAGCAATTCCGCAAATGCGAGATACTGCTGAAGTTTTGGCAAAATTAGATTTATCAAAAACCCAAAGTAAACTTTTAGCCATTATCGCAAATGTTAGAGGGGCAACTGATGCATCACAGTTTGAAGAAATTGATTATTTGGGGTATCCTTTTTCGATTTCTGAAAATTTTCAAATGAGAAATACCCACAAAACAATTGATGAATCCATTACTGCTTTAGATGCTATTTTAAATATCGCCCAAAAAACAAATAAGGAAGTTGTTGCATACTTATCTATGGGTTTTGGGAATCCTTATGGTGATCCTTGGAATGTTGAAATTGTTGGAGAGTGGACGGAAAAATTATCAAAGATGGGTGTTAAAATTTTATCACTTTCAGATACTATAGGTAGCTCAACCCCAGAAGTTATTGATTATCTTTTTTCAAATTTAATTCCACAATATCCAGAAATTGAGTTTGGTGCACATTTACATACAACTCCAGATAAATGGTTCGAAAAAGTAAATGCAGCTTACAAAGGTGGTTGTTTACGTTTTGATGGAGCCATAAAAGGGTATGGAGGTTGCCCAATGGCTAAAGACGATTTGACAGGAAATATGCCAACAGAAAAATTACTAAGTTATTTTACAGCTGAAAAAGTAGATACAAATATAAAACCAATGAGTTTTGAAAGCGCTTATAATAAGGCTTTAGAAGTTTTTATATAAATTAAATCATTTGCTATTATTACCTCTATTTTTTACTCTTTTTAATACCTCGATATTTAGAGTTTTATTAAGCGTAATTTATTAAACATAATTCTGATAACTTTAACCTTCTCTGTTAATTTCTGTTAAAAGTGTATAACAGCAAAAAATATTTTGATATAAGTTAATGTGTAGATTTAGTTTTGTTTATTTTTGGGTATAAATAATTAAACAAAAACTTTTTTTATGAAAAACATTAAATTAATATTACTTCTATTTGTAACATCTATAATTTTTTATAGTTGTGAAGATAATGACCAAGAATTTGTATTCAATACACCTTCTGGTAACCAAATAACATACAATTTAGCAACTAAGGATGTTGATGGAATTTCGGGTACAGCAACTTTTGTGGAAAACACAAACTCAACAGTAACGATTGTTTTAGATATTTCAGGAACTTCTTCAGGAGGCATTCATCCAGCTCACGTTCATTTTAATTCGGCTTTAGAGGGTGGAGATATCGCATTAACCCTAGAACCTATAAATGGTAGTACTGGTGGAAGTGCAACAACAGTAACAAGATTAGATGATGGCACACCAATTTCTTTCAACGATTTTTTAAATTTTGATGGATATATTAATGTTCATCTAAGTGCAAACGAATTAGAAACTATTGTTGCTCAAGGAGATATTGGGGAAAATGGTTTAAAAGAAAGTATAACGTATGATTTAGGAGAAAAAGCAGTTGATGGTATATCTGGAGACATTACTTTTTCTGAAAGAAATAATGGAGAAATTTTAGCTACTATATTATTAAATGGAACTCCTGATGGTGGAATGCACCCAGCACATATTCATGCAAATACAGCTGCTGAAGGTGGAGATATTTTATTAAGTTTTTCTCCTGTAAATGGCGATTCTGGAGTAAGTATGACTAATATTACAACTTTCGATGATGGAACTACTTTCTCTTTTTCAGCTATTGAAAATTTAGATGCTTACGTTAATGTACATTTAAGTGCAACACAATTGGGAACTATTGTATCTCAAGGAGATATTGGTCAGAATGATTTAACAGGAATGACTAAAACCTATGATTTAGGGGAAAAAGATGTTGCAGGAATTTCTGGTGATGTTGTATTTTCAGAAAGAGTAAATGGAGAAGCATTAGCTGAACTTATAATTACTGGAACTCCAGCAGGAGGAATGCACCCAGCACACATACATGCAAACACAGCTGCAGAAACAGGAGCAATTTTATTTTCTTTTGAACCAGTTGATGGAGATACAGGAATGAGTGCAAAAAATTTATCAACTTACGATGATGGTTCTGATTTTGGATATTCAGATATTGAAGGATTAGATGCATATGTTAATGTACATTTAAGTGCAACACAATTGGGAACTATTGTATCTCAAGGAGATATTGGTCAGAATGATTTAACAGGAATGACTAAAACTTATGACTTAGGAGAAAAAGATGTTGCAGGAATTTCTGGTGATGTTGTATTTTCAGAAAGAGTAAATGGTGAAGCATTAGCTGAACTTATGATTACAGGAACTCCAGCAGGAGGAATGCACCCAGCACATATACATGCTAATACAGCTGCAGAAAGTGGAGCAATTTTATTTACGTTTACTCCAGTAAATGGAGATACTGGAATGAGTGTAACAAATGTATCAAGTTTTGATGATGATTCAGCTTTTGGATATTCAGATATTGAAGGATTAGATGCTTATGTTAATGTACATTTAAGTGCAACACAATTAGGAACAATTGTAGCTCAAGGAGATATTGGTCAGAATGATTTAACAGGAATGACTAAAACTTATGACTTAGGAGAAAAAGATGTTGCAGGAATTTCTGGTGATGTTGTATTTTCAGAAAGAGTAAATGGTGAAGCATTAGCTGAACTTATGATTACAGGAACTCCAGCAGGAGGAATGCACCCAGCACATATACATGCTAATACAGCTGCAGAAAGTGGAGCAATTTTATTTACGTTTACTCCAGTAAATGGAGATACTGGAATGAGTGTAACAAATGTATCAAGTTTTGATGATGATTCAGCTTTTGGATATTCAGATATTGAAGGATTAGATGCATATGTTAATGTACATTTAAGTGCAACACAATTAGGAACAATTGTAGCTCAAGGAGATATTGGTCAGAATGATTTAACAGGTGATTCTAAAGTATATGCTTTAGCAGAAAAAGACGTACCAACTATTTCTGGAACTGCAACTTTTTTCAAAAGAGTAAATGGTACAGCATTATCAATTTTAAATATTCAAAATACTTTACCAGGAGCAATGCACCCAGCTCATATTCATGAAAATGATGCTGCAACTGGAGGTCCAATTGCATTTACCTTTAACCCAGTAAATGGAGATACAGGCTTAAGCAACACTCAAGTTGAAAAATTAGATGATGATACTGAAATCACTTATGATGAAATATTGACTTTTGATGGATATATAAACGTTCATTTGAGTTCTGCACAATTAAGTACTATTGTAGCGCAAGGTAACATTGGTTCAAATGAATAATTACATTCATTAAATTACAAATTATAAACCCATCAATTTTTGATGGGTTTTTTGTTGTTTTGATGTCAAATACTTAAATAAGGCTAAATAATTCTAAAAATCACAGAAAACTATTTAAACAACTGCTACTTTTTTTTTGCACGAATAAAATTGTTTTTTATATTAAAAATTGTACAATCGCTTAAACTAGATTTCAATAAATATAATATGAAAATTGATAGATTTTTTATTATTTAAAAAAACACTTGATTTGAAAGACAATTTTTATATGACCAAAATTCTTATAACTTAGCTCAAATTAAAAGATTTGTAAAAAGTGTAATTATTTTATACAACAAAATAAGATTAGACTTACCTTTAAATTATAGAATACTTAATATGGTATATAAATTATCAATTTAATGGAACTATAGCTTATCCACAGAAAAAAAAATAAAAATAAACACTAATGAAAATATCGTTTAAGTTATTATTTATACTCTTCTTAAGTATTCTTAGCATGAAATCTTTTTCACAGAAAATGATTGAATATTATGAACCAGCAAAAAGTGATAGCTTAAAAATTGGTATAGGAGAAAATGATTTTTTGCCATTTATTCAAAAAGGGTATACATTAATGCTTCCAGAAAACAAAAAAATAAAAGGAGTACTCATTTTTCTAGAAGATTCAAAGTATGACAAAAAGAATTTTAGTTCAAAACAAATGTATAGTCAGGCATTTGAAAATAATTTTGCAGTATTGTCAGTTTCAACTGAAATTCCTTTAGACTTTTATTTTTCTAAAGTTTCTATGAATTCTACACATAATCTAATTCAAGAAGTATTTAACAAATATAATTTACCTAATGAAAACATTTTCTTTTTAGGAGCAAGTTTGGTTGGCCATAGAGCATTAAAATATATTGAATATATTAATAAAAAAGATTTTGATTTTCAGGTTAATATAAAAGGAGTTGTTATTTGTGATTTCACATTAGATTGGATAAGAAAATGGAAACAACACAAACGAGATATAAAAATCAATAGAATTGACCTTTGGGAGCCAACTTTTATGAATTACATGTTAGAAACTTATTTGAAAGGTACACCAGAAACTGCTAAAGATAATTATTACAATTTTTCTTCCTATAGCTACTCAGATGAAAATCCTAAAAATGTTTTGTTCTATAAAAATTACGCAGTTAGAGCATATATAGAACCTAAGATAAAATATAGGCTAAAAAAATATTTCAGGACTATGTATGAAAATAATACGACTGACATAGTTGGTTTTTTAGCAGAATTAGAACTTATAGGGAATGAAAATACGGAATTAATTGTTTTACAACCAGAATCTAAGTCATCTAAAGTAAGAAATACACAAACAACTTGGAATGAAATTAATAAAGAGGAACTAATGAATTGGATACAGAATCAAATTGAAAAATAACTATGACCAATTTCTACTTTTCAAAAACAAAAGAAATATTATTGTAAAAAAATCATCATTGAAAACTACAAAATTATTTATTTATCTGCTACTCATTGCAATTTTATCATCTTGCCAAAAAGACGATCAAAAAATTGATTTTACCTTTTTACAGTTAAATGATGTGTATGAAATTGCACCAATCCAAGGTGGGCAATTTGGTGGAATGGCCAGAGTTGCAACTGTACACAAAGAATTGTTGCAAGAAAATAAAAATACCATGCTTTTTATGGCTGGCGATTTTTTAAATCCTTCTTTATTGGGTACTTTAAAAGTAAATGGAGAACGAATTCGTGGAGCACAAATGGTTGATGTTATGAATGAAATGAAGTTTGATTTGGTAGCTTTTGGCAATCATGAGTTCGATCTTTCTCAGCAAGATTTACAAAAACGTTTAAATGAAAGTACGTTTCCTTGGATTTCTGCCAATGTAAAATTAAAAACGGATAATGCTGCTATTCCATTTTACAAAGAAATCAATGGAAAAAAAGAAAATATACATGAAACGTTTGTAAAAGAATTTACGGATGAAGATGGCACAAAAATTAAAGTAGGTTTTATAAGTGTTTGCATTCCCTCAAATCCAAAAGAATATGTAGAATATGGGAACATGTTTGTAAAAGCTAGAGCTTCTTATGCAGCATTAAAAGATTCTGTAGATGTTGTTTTTGGATTGACACACGTAAAAATTGCAAACGATAAAAGAATTGCAAAGCTTATTCCTGAAATTCCATTAATTATGGGTGGTCATGAACATACCAATATGAGGATTGAAACTGAAAATGGTGTTATAACAAAAGCAGATGCCAATGCAAAAACGGTTTATATTCATAGAATTTCTTTCGATAAAAAAACTAAAAAAGCAACAATTACATCAGAATTAAAAGAGATCAATGCCGCTATTAAAAACGATGAAAAAGTTGAAGCTGTTGTAAATAAATGGCAAGATATCTTGAATACTCAAATAAAAGAAGTGATTCAAAATCCTGAAGAAATTATTTATACTACAAAAATACCTTTAGATGGAAGAGATTTTGCTGTGAGAGGGGAACAATCAAATTTAGGGGTAATAATCACTAAATCAATGTCTTTTGCTTATGATGAAAAAGTAGATGGAGCTATTGTTAATGGTGGTTCTATAAGAATTGATGATCAATTATTTGGTACAATTACTCCTGTAGATATTTTTAGAGTATTACCTTTTGGTGGAGCCATTGTAAAAGTTAAAATTAAGGGTAGATTATTAAAACGTGTTTTGGATTATGGAGAACTAGCAGCAGGAACTGGAGCATATCTTCAAAGACACAATATTGAAAAAGTAGGAGAGAAGTGGTTTATTCAAAATAAGGAAATTAATATCAATAAAATATATACAATTGCTTTTTCTGATTATTTATTAAAGGGATTTGATATTCCTTTTTTATCTGAAGAAAATAAAGAAGTTTTAGAAGTTTATAATCCTACAGAAAACGAATTAGCTTTTGATATTAGAAAAGCAGTTGTTGAATATTTAAAAACACAAAATTAATTTTATCAATATAATTATTCAATTCGAAATTATAAAAAAAAAACTCAAAATTGAATTTCAATTTTGAGCTTTTTAGTATAAATTAGTTTGCAAATTTTGCAATAATTCTGTGTTTATTTAAGAATCCCTGCGTTTTCTTCCAAATCCTCCTGGTTTTCTATCTCCAGAGCTTCTTGGTCTTTCTGATGCAGAACGTCTATTTGATCTGTCAGAATTTCTTCCTCCACCATCGCTTTTTCTTGCAGAACCTTTATCAGAGCTTCTTTTTCTTCCAAAACCACCCTCTTTTTTACCAAATGATTTTTTGCCTCCTCTTCTTCCTCCTCCAGAACGTTCTTTTTTAGTAATCTCTACATTTACAGATCTACCTTCAAAATCTGGCTGATTTGCAGCAAAAGCATCTAAAGTTTTATCTTCGTAATTCTTATCAATTTCAAAGAAAGAAAACGTATCTAAAATATCGATAGCTCCAATTTCTATTTTATCTCCAATATTTTGGTCGTTAATTAAACCAATTAATTTACCTGGATTTAATTCGTCTTTTCTACCAATGTTGATGAAGAAACGAGTCATATTATCTGCTGTAGATCTTGTTCTTGAAGTTTCTCTACCTAAATCATTTAAATCTTTAGAGTTTTCATAATACGCTAGCATGGTATTAAATTCTAAAGACACGAATTTTTTAATCAATTCTTCTCTGTCTAAATCTTTTAACTTCTCGTAAATACTAGGTAAAAACTCCTCCATTTCAGATTCGTTTACTTCCGTATTTTTTACTTTATCAATTAGGTTTATCAATTGATTTTCAACAATTTCTTTTCCAGTTGGTACTTTACCTTCTGTAAACTTTTGTTTTATAATACGCTCTATTACACGTAATTTACCTTTTTCTTTTCCGTTTACTAACGCAATTGAAATTCCTAAATTTCCAGCTCTACCAGTTCTACCACTTCTGTGTGTGTAGTTTTCTATTTGATCTGGTAATTTATGGTTGATAACATGTGTTAATTCATTCACATCCAAACCACGAGCAGCAACATCTGTAGCAACTAAAATCTGAATTGTTTTTTTACGAAATTTACCCATTACAGAGTCTCTTTGTCCTTGAGATAAATCTCCATGCAAAGCATCTGCACTATAACCATCCTTAATTAAATTATCTGCAACTTCTTGTGTTTCTCTTCGAGTTCTACAAAAAATAATTGCATAAATATCAGGATTTAAATCTGCTATTCTTTTTAAAGCTGGGTAACGTGTTCTTTCTGTAACTGAATAATATTCGTGACTTACATTTACTGAACCTGCATTTTTTTCACCAGAAGTTACTTCCACAGGTTTGTGCATATAATTTCTTGCAATTGCTTCTACTTCTTTAGGAAAAGTAGCAGAAAACAATAATGTTTGCTTGGTATCTGGAGTAGCTTCTAAAACTTTATCAAGTTCTTCTTTAAAGCCCATATTTAACATTTCATCAGCTTCGTCTAAAACTAGCCATTGAACGTTTCCTAACTTTAATGCTCTTCTATTAATTAAATCTACAGTTCTTCCTGGGGTACCAACAACAATTTGAGATCCTCTTTTTAAAGATTTAATTTGTTGTTCCATACTAGAACCACCATATACTGTAGTTACTTGTATCTTTTTTTGATATTTACAAAAATCTTCGATGTTTTTACCAATTTGAACTGCAAGTTCTCTTGTTGGAGATAAAATAATAGCTTGTACATTGCTACTATCTCCATCTATAAGTTGTAAAATTGGCAAACTAAAAGCAGCTGTTTTTCCTGTTCCTGTTTGTGCAAAAGCTTTTAAATCGCTTTTAGAAGAAATAATTTGTGGAATTGCTTTTTCTTGAATAACAGTTGGACTTTCGTACCCTAAATCTGTTAATGCTTTAATAATAGGTTCGTTTAAACCTAACTCTGAAAATGTTGACATTACTGTGTTTTTATTGGATTCACAGAACGCCTCACCTGTAAACCCGTTTATAATTCGGACTGGTTTTAATAGAGATATAACTCGTTTTTAAAACCGTGCAAAGGTACGTTAAATTTTGATAAAAATAAGAATTTAAAACTTTAATTAGTTTTTATTCAATTTGTTAAGAAATGGGGTTAAATTATTAGAGGAAATTGATGCATAACCATTTACAACTTTGCCTTTTTTGTTTACAAGAACTGAACGTGGCATTTTACAAGTTAAGAATTCGTGTGCTGCACTATTATCAGCCAAATAAAATTGATTTTTAATATCTAATTTTTGTATTCTTTTATTTTTATCGCCATTAATTTTAATTTCGATAAACTGAATATTTGGATAGGTTTTAGATAAGTACTGAAATCTTGAAACAATATAAGACTCAGAAACAAATTCTGGACTCCAGAAAAATAAAAAGGCATTTTGATCTTTAATAACATCACTTATAGAATGTTCAGTATTTGCGTAATCAGTAATCGCAAACTGTGGCAGATCTTCATTAATAATAATCGATTGAGAATCATCAATTAAATTAGTAATTATTTTTTTATCTTTTTCGTTCGTTGATAATTTAAAAAATGTGTTGAAAGCCTCTAAGTTTATTGAACAACTAGATTTGTTGTAAAAATGACCAATAACAGTTTGTCTTAAAAAGGCATTTTTAGAACTTTCTGTGCTAACTTTATCGTTAATAGTATTTAATAAATCTAATGTAAATTCAGATGAATACTCACTTTCTAAAGGATTGTGCCCTAAAGTAAAGGTTTCATTATACAAGTAATTTCTAATGTATCTAGAATATGGAGGGTAATACATCAAAGAATCACTATTCTTTTTTATTTGTTTCCTATAGTCATAAAAAGAAGTTTCAACTTCAGGTAGTTTGTTTTTTTCCGTAATTTTAGCGTGTATTATTGGGTATTTTTCAATTCTAGAATATATAGGATATGTTAAAGCTATTTTTAGTATTTCATTAAACCCAGAAGTTTCAAAGGAATGGGTTTTTATATACTCATTATAAGTAACTATTTTTTTTTGTAATAAAGAATCGGCTTTTGCATTAAATTCTGCTGGTTCAAGTTGATTGTATTGATAGAATAGTTTTTTGTCTTTTTCAGTATCTAAAAAACAATCGATTAACACATTATTTCTTTCTGCTCCTTTACCCGCAAAAACTAAAGATTCATCAAAATCCCAGGTATTTAAACGCAACATTAAACTATCTCCAGGTTCTAAATAAATATGCTGATTTTCATTACCATGAGAAAAATAATACAAACCTTCGTTTGCTTTTTTAACTTTACCAATAAATTTATTGTTTGCATCTAAGAAAAAAGTATCAACTACTTCTTCCATAGCATATAAAATTACATGAGAATTTTTAGGATTTATTATTTTACCACCAAAATATATATCAGTGTTTTTATCAGTTGATTTACAGCTTACTAAAAAAACTAAGAATATAATCGCAAATAAAATAGATACTTTTTTTATCATATATATAGTGCTGAAAGCGCCTAACAAATTTAGGTATTCAATGCTGTTAGAGTTGTTAATACGTTGTTAAAAATATGAGTGTTTAGAGCCTAAAAGACCGTTTTAACTTTTCCTAAAATGCGTTTAAAATTGAACCCAAAAATAGTTATCAAATTTGTACTTTTGCAGAAATTTAAAATACTATTATGTTATCAGTTTCTAATTTATCTGTACAGTTTGGCAAACGTGTTTTGTTTGATGAAGTAAGTACAAAATTTCAACAAGGAAATTGTTATGGAATTATTGGCGCAAATGGAGCAGGAAAATCTACTTTATTAAAAATAATATCTGGCAAACAAGACCCAACTTCTGGGCAAGTACATCTAGAAAAAGGCAAAAGAATGTCTGTTTTAACGCAAGATCATTATGCTTATGACGAGTTTCCTGTGTTGGAAGCAGTAGTGATGGGAAATAAAGAACTGTTTAAAATTAAAAAAGAAATAGATGCTTTATATGCTGATTATACTGATGAAAATGCAGAAAAGATTGGTGAGCTTCAAATAAAATTCGAAGAAATGGATGGTTGGAATGCAGATGCTTCTGCAGCAGCAATGCTATCTAACCTAGGAATTACTGAGGATTTGCATTATACCTTAATGAAAGATTTGGATGGTAAACAAAAAGTACGTGTATTAATTGCACAAGCTCTTTTTGGAAACCCAGATGTTTTAATTATGGATGAGCCTACCAACGATTTAGATTTTGAAACTATTGCTTGGTTAGAGAACTTTATCGCAAATTTTGATAACTGTGTGATTGTAGTTTCTCACGACAGACACTTTTTAGATTCAGTTTGTACGCATATTTCTGATATTGATTTTGGGAAAATAAATCATTATTCAGGAAATTATACTTTCTGGTACGAATCTAGCCAACTTGCTGCTAAACAAAGAGCGCAACAAAACAAAAAAGCTGAAGATAAAAAGAAAGAACTAGAAGAGTTCATTAGACGTTTTTCTGCGAATGTTGCAAAATCTAAACAAGCAACTTCTCGTAAAAAAATGATTGAAAAATTGAATGTAGAAGACATTCAACCTTCAAGCAGACGTTATCCTGCTATTATTTTTGATAGAGATAGAGAAGCTGGAGATCAAATTTTAAACGTAAAAGGTTTAAGCAAAGAGTTTGAAGGTGAAAAATTATTCGATAATGTACATATCAATTTAAACAAAGGAGATAAAGTAGCTATAATTTCTAAAAACTCTAGAGCAGTTACTGCATTTTATGAAATTATTACAGGAAATGAAAAAGCTGATGCTGGCGAATTTTCTTGGGGAGTTACCACAACTCAATCGTATTTACCTTTAGATAACTCACAATTTTTTCAGAATGGTGAATTAAATTTGGTAGACTGGTTAAGACAATATGCACAAACAGAAGAAGAACGTGAAGAAGTTTTTTTAAGAGGCTTTTTAGGAAAAATGATTTTTTCTGGAGAAGAAGCTTTAAAGAAAAGTAATGTATTGTCTGGTGGAGAAAAAGTACGTTGTATGCTTTCTAGAATGATGATGAAAAGAGCGAACATTTTATTATTAGATGAACCTACAAACCACTTGGATTTAGAATCGATTCAATCTTTAAATAACTCTTTAATTAACTTTAAAGGAACTGTTTTATTGTCTACTCACGATCATGAATTTGCACAAACAGTTGCCAATAGAATTATAGAATTAACACCAAAAGGTGCTATTGATAGATACTCAACTTTTGATGATTATTTATCTGATCCAAAGATTAAAGAATTGCGTACTTCAATGTATGAGTAAAATTAATAACACAAATTTATCTAAATTAATAAGTATAAACTAACACTTTAAATAAATTAATTTAAGTATTTTATTATCAATTAAATAAGTGAAATTAAAACTTAATAAGGCTTTAAGAATTTTATTAATTCTTAAAGCCTTATTTTATTATTGATATTCGTAAAATTCGTGTCTTATATTTTCCTTATTTTTTATTCAAAGGACTAATAATTTTTACATCAGCAAAAGAAATTGCACCTCTAACAACGCCATCAATTGTTTTCTTTAAAGCTTCAATCATTTGCATTTTTAATTGTGATTTATGATAAATTAAACTTACTTCTCTTGCAGGTGGTGGATTTGTAAATTCACGTAAATGACTTTTATCATTATCACTTAAATCTAACGTGTGTAAATAGGGTAGTAGTGTCATGCCTAAACCTTCTTTAGATAATTTTATGAGCGTATCAAAACTGCCACTTTCTAACTGAAATCCTTTTTTGTTATCAATTTTATGAGTTCTACATAAATTGATAACACTGTCTTTAAAACAATGCCCATCTTCCAACAACAAAATGTCTTCCATTTCTAATTCATCTGCAGAAATTTGTTTGTTTTTATAAAGTCTATGATTTTGTGGAATTAAACCCACAAATGGTTCATAATATAAAGGGCGCTCTTTTATAGCTTCATTTTCTAAAGGAGTTGCAGCAATAGCAGCATCAATATGTCCATCTGTTAATTTTCTAACAATTTCTTCAGTGGTCAGTTCTTCTATAATTAATTTTACTTTTGTGTACTTTTTAGTAAAGTTATTTAAGAACATTGGCAGTAAAGTAGGCATTATTGTTGGGATAATTCCCAATCTAAATTCGCCTCCAATATATCCTTTTTGTTGATGAACAATATCTAAAATTCGGTTACTTTCATCTACAATTACTTTACCTTGTTCTACTATTTTTTTACCAACTTCTGTTAATTCAATTGGTTTTTTAGAACGATTAAAGATTTTTACACCTAATTCTTCTTCTAATTTTTGAATTTGCATACTCAAAGTAGGTTGAGTTACAAAGCTATGTTCTGCAGCAACTGTAAAGTTTTGGTACTCTGCAACAGATAAAACGTATTTTAATTGGGTTATAGTCATTTAAATAAGAAATTTTGATAAAGATATTAAAACTATCAATTATAATTATAGTTTATTACAGTTAATTTCTAATAATTTTGAATTTCACAAAAATAATAAAATGAATAAAAATATTTTAGGATTAAACAAGCAAACTTCAGCAGATTCTGTTGAAAAATTAAACGGACTTTTAGCGAATTTTCAAATATATTATCAAAACTTAAGAGGTTTACATTGGAATATCAAAGGGAAAAACTTCTTTGAACTACATGTAAAGTTCGAGGAATTATATACAGATTCTCAAGTTAAGATTGATGAAATTGCAGAACGTATTTTAACATTACAAGGAAAACCATTACATACATTTTCAGATTATATAGCAAATTCTTCTGTACCAGTAGGTAAAGATATTTCTAATGATGTGGAAGCTGTTGAACTGGTTGTAAATTCGTTATCTGAACTACTACAAATAGAAAGAGTAATTTTAGATTTATCAGATACTTCTGATGATGAAGGAACAAACTCAATGATGAGTGATTTAATCTCAGAACAAGAAAAAACAATTTGGATGTTAAACTCTTGGTTAGGAAAATAGTTTTTAAACTATTTTCTTAATTCTGAACTTTTTTCAGAATTCTTACGTTAAACTTCAAATAACTTTTTTAAGAAGTTCGTAGAATATTAAAACCTATCAAAATACTTTAAAAGTATTCTGATAGGTTTTTTATAATTGATAAGAATAACCAACTTCCAAGCCTAAAATATTATAACCATCGTTTGGTTTTTGAAAATTTAGGTTCGAAACATGGCCAAAATTTCCACCAACATAAATGAACGATTTTTGATATAATTGATGCGAAAATCCTAAAGAAAAGTTTTCTATAAACGTGAAGCCTTTTGCTAAACGTTCGGTTCTGGTATCAATATACATAAAACCTAAACTGATAGTTCCTTGCAAATCCAATGTATTGGTCAGTTTTAATTTTGAAGCGAAACCAAACTCTAAACCATATAAACTCATGCTTTTTGGTTTCATAAATTCTATGGTTTTTTCTTCAAAATTTTCTTGATCTGGAGTCACATACCAAAAGTTTAAAAGTTGGTGTTGCAAAGACTGAATTTGTGGTTGTACAATCAGTTCAAAATCAATGGTTTTCCATTTTCCTAATTTGTAAAAAGCTTGTAATTTATAGGTATTAGTAGAATACGTATAATCAGGATCATCGAACATAAAATTTTCGTTCGTTCCGTAATTAAAAAGAACACCAATTTTAGTGGGTTTTAAAATATTCTTCTTAATTTCTTGTCCAAAAGACAACTGAGTAAAAAGTAAAAAGAATATAATTTTTTTAAACATTTTCTCTTCATATATTTTCGATAAGTGAATTATGATTATTTTAAATATATAATTCACTTATCAAAAATTAATTATTTAACAACTTGCTTTTTTACACAATATTTGCAATTTTCTTTGTGTAACATCTGAATATCACTACCATTTTTATCTTTGTAAATTATATATTCACAACCTTCGTAATCAATAGTTTGAATGCCATATTTTGCTATAAAATCGTTTGTGTTTTTTTTATCATTTGTTTTGCTGTTATCATCACAAGAAATAATAATAAAAGCGATTGTTATGCAAAATAAATAAATTTTTTTTCTCATATTCTATGAGCTAAACATCTTAGCCACAACTTCAGCTTTTCTGTTTTCTGAATAGTCATAAAAACCTTCTCCAGATTTTACACCTAGTTTTCCAGCATTTACCATATTTACCAACAATGGACAAGGAGCATATTTTGGGTTTTTAAAACCATCATACATTACTTGTAAAATCGATAAACAAACATCCAAACCAATAAAATCGGCAAGTTGCAAAGGACCCATTGGGTGAGCCATTCCTAATTTCATAACCGTATCAATTTCTGCAACACCAGCAACACCATTATATAACGTCTCAATAGATTCGTTAATCATTGGCATTAAAATTCGGTTCGCCACAAAACCAGGATAATCGTTTACTTCTACAGGAATTTTACCAATTTTCTTAGAAAGTTCCACAATTGTATTGGTAATTTCATCAGTAGTATTGTAACCTCTAATAATTTCTACCAACTTCATAATTGGCACAGGATTCATAAAATGCATTCCAATTACCTTTTCAGGTCTATTGGTAACTCCAGCAATTTGCGTAATAGAAATTGATGATGTATTGGTTGCTAAAATTGTTTTTTCGTCACAAACTTCATCTAATTCTTTAAATATTTTAGCTTTTAAAACGGCGTTTTCAGTAGCAGCTTCCACAACCAAGTCCATATTAGCAACACCTTTACTAATTTTTGTAAACGTAGTAATGTTGTTTAAAGTCTTTGTTTTATCAGCTTCAGAAATCTTTTCTTTGGCCACCATTCTATCTAAATTTTTTGTGATTGTTGCGATTCCTTTTTGCAAGGCAACTTCAGATATATCAATTAAATGTACCTTATAGTTAAATTGAGCAAATGTGTGCGCAATTCCATTTCCCATTGTTCCTGCACCAATTACAGCTATATTTTTCATCAATATTATGTATTTAAATTATGTTTAATTATTTATGTTTTTTTTGGGCGTTTTAACGGGCTTGAAGCATTTCTCGAGCATAGTCGAGAGGTTGCAATCTTTTTTTAAGTTCGGTTTTACAAAAAGTTTTTTGCTTTTTATGACAATCTGTTTTTTTAAAAACAACATTTATTCGATACAAAAAAGGATTTTCACTGCAATCCCTAACGCAATTATTTAGCAGCGAATTGCTAAATTTTAAGATCTTCTTCTTTTTTAAAACAATCAATAACCCATTGTGCAATTCTTAATGCTTCAGTTCCATTACTCAAAGTTACAATTGGGGTGGTGTCATTAATAATAGCATCAGCAAAAGTTTCCAATTCACTTAAAATGGCATTCGTTTCTAAAACCTCTGGATTTTCAAAATAAATTTGTTTTTTTAGCCCTTCATCATTTTGTAAAATCATCGCAAATTCATCAGGTGTTTCAGGTGCATCTTGAATTCTTACAATTTCTGCTTCTTTACTTAAAAAGTTCACAGAAATATAGGCATCCTTCTGAAAAAAGCGAGTTTTACGCATATTTTTCATAGAAATTCTACTCGCTGTTAAATTCGCAACACAACCATTTTCGAACTCTATTCTAGCATTGGCAATATCAGGAGTTTCAGAAATTACCGAAATTCCACTTGCATGTACATTTTTAACTTTAGATTTTACAACCGATAATATAATATCAATATCATGAATCATCAAATCTAAAACCACAGGTACATCTGTTCCTCTTGGATTAAATTCTGCCAATCTATGCGTTTCAATAAACATCGGGTTTTTAATTAAATCTTTGGCAGCAATAAAAGCAGGATTAAACCTTTCTACATGCCCAACTTGCCCCTGAACATGATATTGACTTGCTAACGTTTTAATTGCTTCTGCCTCTAAAACAGTTTTTGAAATTGGCTTTTCAATAAAAATATGACACCCTTTTTCGATTGCTTTTTTGGCACATTCAAAATGCGATAATGTAGGTGTTACAATGTCTACGACTTCAACAGCATCAATTAAATCATCTATAGAATCAAATAATTTATATCCAAATTCTTTAGCTACTTTTTCTGCATTTTCTCTAAAAGGATCATAAAAACCAACCAATTCGTACTTTTTAGATTCCTTTAATAAACGAAGATGAATTTTTCCTAAATGACCAGCACCTAAAACCCCTACTTTTAACATATATATGTTTGTTTTTGTCTCCTCGAGCGCAGTCGAGATGTTTTAAAATGTTCTCGACTGCGCTCGAACTGACATTTTGATGAAGAAATTACATCAAAAACAAAGATACAATTTTATAAGAATTTAAATCAATTTATTACTAACTTTAGAGTCTTGAAACCAAACCAGATTTGAAAGATACATCAAAACATTTAGGACTTCGTAATCAATTAGCTAGCGTTTTAGAAGCAAAAGGAATCACTGATAAAAATGTGTTAAATGCCGTTCGTAAAATTCCACGTCATTTATTTATCGATTCTAGTTTCGAGTCTCATGCTTACCAAGACAAAGCGTTTCCAATTGCTGCAGAGCAAACCATTTCGCAACCTTATACAGTTGCTTTTCAGTCGCAAACTTTAGAAATTAAGAAAGGCGATAAAATTTTAGAAATTGGTACAGGTTCTGGCTATCAAACAGCTGTATTGTTAGAGTTAAAAGCAGAAGTATACTCTATAGAAAGACAACATGAATTATTCAAAAAAACCTCTTTATTTTTACCAAAATTGGGTTACAAACCCAAGAAATTTATTTTTGGTGATGGTTATAAAGGCTTACCAGAAAAAGCTCCTTTCGATAAAATTATTGTAACAGCTGGTGCGCCTTTTGTACCAAAACCATTATTAAGTCAGTTAAAAGTAGGAGGGATGCTATTAATTCCTGTTGGTGATGAAAAGCAAATCATGACATTGTTTATCAGAAAATCCCCAAAAGAATTTGAAAAACACGAATTAGGCGATTTTGCTTTTGTACCTATGTTAGAAGAAAGGAATTAGAGGGCCCATCTAAATCTTTCCAAAGGGAAGACTTTTGAGCTACTTTTTCAAAATTAGAAACCAATATTTTATCATATTTACTAAACCATAAAGTTTGTCATCCTGAAAGGATCTCGCACAAACTGGCTAAAGATTCTTATAGAAAAACAAACTTTGTGGTATTATGAAATTAATTTAATTTGTTACAATGTGTTTTTAACCTTGAATTTTGAACTCTAAACTTTGAATTTCAAGAGACTATTTAGCTCTTTCCCAATAAGCAGTTTTGCCAAATAAAGCAACACCTATGTAGCCTCTAATTTTTAATTTATTAGCTTTTACTAGTTCAATATAACATTTATAAACTTTGCCATTTCTTGGGTCTAAAATTTCTCCTCCAGACCACTCATTATTATCTTCCTCTTCTTCTAACCCAGATAGTATATCTAAACCAAGTATAGGTTTATTTTTATTTTCGCCTTCACAATCTATACATAAAGCATCTCGTCTTTTTTCATTCATAATTTCAATTACTTTTGCATATGCTTTTCCATTTTTTTCATAAACTTCAATTACAGAATCAACTTTACCAGTTTCTTCGTTTTTGGAATTCCATTTACCAAAAATAGTTTGTGCGTTTATTGAAATTGTTACAACAAAAAGTGCTAAAGTTAAAAGTGTTTTTTTCATATTTTTTTTAGATTTAAAATAGATTAATAATAGTGAAATCTACAATTTATTATTTTAATTAATAATTAATTTTTACAATGTTGCTTCAAAATAATGATCCCATTTTCCTTGAACTCGCATCACTTGTTCAATAACATCTCTTACACAACCTTCACCACCTTTTTTAATAGAAATGTATTTAGAAATTTGCTGCACTTCTGGAACTGCATCATTTGGACAAGCAGCCAAACCAACTTTTTGCATTACAGGAATATCAGGTATATCATCTCCCATATACAACACATTTTCTGGTTTTAAATTGTATTTTTCAACCAACTCATTATATTGTTTTATTTTATCATGTGCCCCTAAATAAATATCAGAAATACCCAAAGCAGCCAACCTACTTTTTACAGCAATATTGGTTCCTCCAGAGATAATACAAACTTTAAAACCTTTATTTAAAGCTATTTTCATGGCATAGCCATCTTTTACATTCATGTGTCTAACCAATTCTCCATCAGGCATTATGGTTAACATTCCGTTTGTTAAAACACCATCAACATCAAATATAAACGTGTTAATTTCTGGCAATAATTGTTTGTAACTAATTTCCATTTTGGATAGATTTTGTCAAGATTTTATAAATTTTCTGTTGATTTTTATCCAACAAATTTAAGTGATTTTTTATTGTTTTTTTATCATTTCTAACGGCTGGACCTGTTTGTGCATTTTCTGGTGATAATTCTTCAATTTTTAAAACAGTTTCCTTTATTAAAGGATGTAGAATTTCAAAAGGAATATTGTTAGTATTACAAATATCGTTCCCAATTTTAAATAAATGATTTGTAAAGTTATTTACAAAAACAGCAGCAACATGTAATGTTTTTCGTTGCTCAGAACTTATTTCATATATTTTTTTTCCTATTGACTTTGCTAAAAATTCCAACTGTTGATAATCTTCCTTGTTCTCTGCTTCCAAACAAAATGGGACTTCCTTAAAATCGACCTTTTTATCTTTAGAGAACGTTTGCAACATGTAGAAAACTCCTTTTCTTTTGATATTTTTTAAATCGTTCAAAGCAACACTTCCAGAAGTATGGACTACAAAATTGTTTGTTATTTTTGAGGATACTTTAGCAATAGCATCATCAGAAACAGCAATAATAGTTATAGTTGCTTTAGGAATATTTGTTAAGTCTCTAGAACTGATTTGAGTAACAGCAATCTCATCAACATTTAAAAAAGCATTATATAAATGAGTGGCTACATTTCCTTTGCCAACAATTAAAATTGTGTTCATAAAAGCGAAGATATTAAAATTTTATAGAAAGATACATTTGGATTTCTTAATTTAGCAACCATAAATTTTTATATGAAAGATTCAAAAAAACTAGGAATAAATACAATTTGCACTCATGTTGGCGAAGTAAAAGACGAGCAATTTAAAGGAGCAATTTCTCCTATATACATGTCCACTTCTTATGCTTTTGATGGCGTTGATGTTAAACGTTATCCACGTTATTTTAACACGCCAAACCAAGAAATGCTTTGTAAAAAAATAGCAGCGTTAGAAAAAACTGAAAATGCTTTAATTTTTGGTTCAGGAATGGCTGCAATTAGCACAACCTTATTAGCTTTTTTACAAAAAGGAGATCATATTATTTTACAGCAAACTTTATATGGAGGAACGTATAATTTTGTGGTAGAAGAGTTTGATAAATTCGGAATAGAATATTCTTTTACAGAGAGTTTAGCAATTGAAGATTTTGAGAAAAAAATCAAAAAAAATACGAAAGTTATTTATATCGAAACACCTTCAAATCCGTTATTGACAATTACAGATATGAAAGCAGTTTCTAAATTGGCGAAGTCAAAAGATATTGTTACGATGATTGACAATACGTTTGCATCACCTATTAATCAAACTCCTGTAGATTTCGGAATTGATATTATGATTCATTCTGCTACAAAATATATGGGAGGTCATTCAGATATTTTAGCTGGTGCCATAGCTGGTAGTAACGAACATGTTTTGAGAATTTGGAATGTTGCTAAAAATTTAGGGGGTAGTTTAAGCGATTTTACAGTTTGGATGTTAGAAAGAAGCTTAAAAACGATGAATCTTCGTGTTAAAAAACAAAGTAAAAATGCCCTAAAAATGGCTAAGTATTTAGCTATTAATCCTGATGTTTATCACGTATATTATCCAGGATTAAAAGGGCATCCTGACTATAAGTTGGCAAAAAAACAGATGAAGAATTTTGGAGGTATGTTGTCTTTTGAATTGAAAGAAGGCATTGATGTTATGAAATTTCAAAACAGTTTAAAATTGATAAAATCATCTATGAGTTTAGCTGGTGTAGAAAGTACTTTATTGAGTCCTACACAAACTTCACATTCATTATTAAGTCCGGAGGAAAGAGCAAACCAAGGAATAAAAGATGGATTAATTCGTTTTTCTGTGGGTATTGAAAATACTAAAGATTTAATTGCCGATATTGAAAAAGCCATTAAAAAAGCAAAAAAATGAAATTAGATATTTTAGTTTTTGGTGCACATCCAGATGATGTTGAATTAGGTTGTGGAGCAACTATAGCCAAAGAAATTTCATTAGGTAAAAAAGTTGGAATTGTAGATTTAACGAGAGGCGAATTAGGGACTCGCGGTTCAGCAGATTTAAGAGATATTGAAGCTGCAAACGCTGCAAAAATATTAGGAGTTTCCGTTCGTGAAAATTTACGTTTTGCTGATGGTTTTTTTACAAATGATGAAAAACATCAATTAGAAATTATTAAAATGATTCGTAAATATCAACCAGAAATTGTATTATGTAATGCAATTGATGATAGACATATAGATCATTCTAAAGGAAGTAAATTAGTTTCTGATGCTTGTTTTTTAAGTGGATTGCTAAAAATTGAAACATTTTTAGAAGATAAGTTACAAGAAAAATGGCGACCAAAACAGGTGTATCATTATATACAATGGAAGAATATTGAGCCAGATTTTGTAGTGGATGTTACTGGTTTTATTGATATTAAAGAAAAAGCTGTAATGGCTTACAGCTCACAATTTTTTGATAGTAATAGCTTAGAGCCAGAAACACCTATAACTAGTAAAAATTTTATAGATAGTATTAACTATAGAGCAAGAGATTTAGGAAGATTAATTGGAGTTGATTTTGCAGAAGGCTATACATCAGAACGTTATGTTGCTGTTGAAAATTTTGATAAATTAATTTGATTTTTTTCTTTTTAAAAAGAGAAAAAGAAGTATATTTGCAATCGAAATTTACATGGTGGTTGTAGCTCAGTTGGTTAGAGCGTCGGTTTGTGGTACCGAAAGTCGTGGGTTCGAGCCCCATCTTCCACCCAAAATTTTTTAAAATTAAAAAGCTTACTTTTCAGTAAGCTTTTTTTATTTTACTATAAATCAATTTGGTGATTTTTTACTGAAATACGAAAAATTGGTTAATTAGATTTTTTAACAGAATCTTCGATGTTGGATAATTTTTGAATGATATCAAAAGACAATTCATTAAATTGATTTCTAACAATATTTACAATACTTTCTTCAATAGGGGATTGAGTATTTAAAGGTACATATTTTTTGTTATTTTCTCCAGTGCCTGTAAAGAGCCACATAGGATCTATTCCTTCTATATGATCTATAATTGCTAATAAAATTGTTTCATTAGGTTTTTTTGTATAATTCACTACTGCACTAACCAATTGTTGTGAAACTCCAATAAGTTCCGAAAACTGTCTTTGGTTTAGTCCAGTGTCTTCAAACACTTCTTTAACTCTATTAGCTCTATGTTTATCTTCTTCTTTCATCTCTATAAAAACAAATTTAATAAATAATTACCACAAATAAGGATTTATAAAATAAAAAAAGATTTTAAACTCACTACAAAAAAAATAATTAATTGATTTTAAGGTAAATATAATAACAAAAAAAAAGCCCAATATTTAAATTGGACTATTTTTAGGGGTATTAAAAAGGGGTACTCATTAAAAAAAGCAAATATTGAAGATATTTATAAAAAACGTAATGTTTAGGGAACAAAACTTTCTTTAAGGGTTAGTATATAATCAACATTATATATTAATTATTTTAACATAATCTCCAATATTTGATAACTTAAAAGAATGTTTTAACTATTCTTCAGTTTCACTTCAACTAAGCTTTTGTAAGCTTTATAGGGATTAAGCCTTTAGGGGACATAGTTGTATTCTTTTCTTCTATTATTATTTAAATAGATGCATGTTTTACCTTGATTGTTTTATTAAAAAATAACTTTTAAAAGACAATAGAACTTAATAATTTTTAGGGGCACTACAAATGTAGTATTTATTTACCACAAATAAGGATTATTTTAGAGTTATTTTTAAAATATCTCACCACAAATAATTAAATAATTGATTACCAGTAATTAAAGATTCAAATTTTTTATAATTTTTTTTTAATTAAGTAAAGGAAAAACGTAAATATTGAAATAATTTAAAATAGGAGCACTGTTTTGAGCGAATATTTCATTTTTTATAATTTTGAATATAAATACATACAGAAAATTTTTGATTAATTACAAAACTAGATGTTATGTTATTTGGGATTGTTTCCTTGAAGACGAACTATGAAATCCTTTTTAAGCTGCTGTTGCTGTTGCTGTTGCTATTGTGTATGTTAAACTAAATTTTAAGGTTTTGAAAATAAGTACTTTAATTTTTCTTTAAATTTTAAACAATAAAAAAGTCCAATGATAAAATTGGACTTTTTAGAAAGGGGATTTCTGGGGATTTTTTAAAAGAATAACAAATATTGAAGATTATAAACTAAAAAAATAATACTTAGGGAATACTAAATCTTTAATTTGTTGAGTTCTAATTAAAACGATAATCACATTAATTAGAGTTCTTAACAGAATCCTCAATATTTGATAATTTTTGAAGGATGTCTTGAGACAATTCCTCAAATTCTTTTTTAACTATGTTTTTTATATGAAGTTCTATAGGGGATTCAACTTCTTTGGGGGCATAGTTATCTTTTTGTTCTCCAACACCAGTTAATAACCACATTGGATCTATGTTCTCTATCTTATCTATTATAGCGAGTAATATGGCTTCGTTTGGTTTTTTAGTGTAGTTTACAACTGCACTAACTAACTGCTGAGAGATCCCTAAGATTTCCGAAAACTGCCTTTGATTTAATCCAGTTTCTTTAAAAATCTTTATTACTCTGTCTGATCTTTCTTTATCTTCTTTTTTCATAATCTTGGGGGTACTACAAATATAGTAAATATTTACCACAAATAATGATTATTTTAAAATAATTTTTTATTTATTTTTTAAAGCTTCTATAATTTCACTCTTTTTCCTTGAAGATACTGGGATATTTGAAGAATCATTTAATAATAAATAACCTCCATCAGACTTTATAAATTCTTTGATATAGTTTTTATTTACTAAATGACTTTGATGAACTCTTAAAAAATTAATTTCTTTAAGAATATCTGCATAATATTTTAATGTTTTTGATACTAGAATTTTTGATGTATCTTTTAGATAAAACGTGGTGTAGTTATTATCGGCTTTACAACGAATAATATCTTTTATATCTACTACGATAATTTTTTCTGAAGTATGTAATGAAAGCCTTTCTGGTTTATTGTTAGGTTCTGTAACTAATTGTTTTAAGACTTTTAATTGATCTTTTTTTGGTTGAATTTGATTTTTAGCTTTCTCTATGGCAGTCGATAATTCCTCAATAGCATAGGGCTTTAAGATATAATCAATAGCAGCGAATTTAAAAGCTTTAATAGCATATTCATCACTTGCTGTTACAAATATTATTTTAGCGTTTAAGTTTGGTACAATTTCTAAAATATCAAATCCAGTGCCATCTCCTAACATAATATCTAAAAACAAAATATCTGGCTGTTGCTTTTGTAATAACTTAGAAGCTTCTACAACACTTGCAGCTCTTCCTATGATTTCTATGGATGGATGATACCTTTCAATATCATTGCATAACATTTCTAATGCTTCTGGAATATCATCTACCACAAATGATGTAATTTTACTCATAGTTTAGTTTTTTTAATTATATCAACTTTATTAATAATCGGTTTTTAGAGGAATTCTAAAACTTACTTTGGTTCCTTTTACTTTGGTATCCTCTATAATTTCATCAATTTTAAAGTTACTTTTATTAGATACTATATGCAATCTTTCTTTTGTAACATTTAAAGCAACAGATTTATAGTCGGTAACTGTTTTACGTTTTTTAGATTGATGAATACCAATTCCATTATCAATAATAACACATTCTAAAAAACTATGCTTAACATCAAAATTGATTTGAATTGTACCTAAATCGTTTTTTTGAAAAGCATGTTGCACACAATTTTCTACAAAAGGTTGCAGTAACATTGTAGGAATTAGGATTTCATCAGGATCTATATTATTTAAATTTGACGTTATTGTAAACGTGAATGTTTTTGAACTCATTCTTTGTTCTAATTCAATATAATTTTTTAAAAGCGTAATTTCTTCTTGTAATGTAATTTCTTCAGTTCTTGAGTTGTTTAAAATTCCTCTTAAAAGAACTGAAAATTTAGATATTGTTGCATTTAATTCATCAACTTTATTAGTATTACCAAGTGCTTTAATTCCATTTAAAACATTAAATATAAAATGCGGATTCATTTGCAATTGCAACGCCTTTTGCTCTAAAGACAATAATCGATTTTTCAACTTTAAAGAATCTAACTTTTCTTTGTGTTTTTTAGTGATGTTTTTTAGGTAGAAATCTAAATAAAAATAGCCTATAATTAAAAATGAAATAACTACTGCAAAAATAAACCAAGCTTTTTTATAAAAAGGAGCGTCAATTCTAAATGCAAAACGGATAATATCACTCTCATCATTATCTATTTTAGATTGAACCTGAAAATTATAGTTACCAGCATTTAAATTTGGAAACTGAATGGTATTATTCACAGACCAAGGAGAAAATTCGTTATTTAATGTATACCGATAATTTACTTTCTTTGGATTTGAAATGTGTACTGTTTTAAAAGTGATGGATATATTATTCTCTGAATTCGAAAAATTTACTTTTTTAGCAGTCAATAAAGAATCTACATCTTGATGATTTACTTGAAGATTTTCAAAGTAGATAGTAGGTTTAAAAAAAGATTGATTTTCTACATCATTTTTTATGCTAAAAATTCCTTGATCAGAAGCTATAAAAATAGAATTCTGTCGATCTTTAAAAACATCATAAATTGTATTGGTCGTTAACGAATTGTATTTGTTTATTTTTTGTTTGAACGAAAAGGAGGGAAGCACAAAAACTTCTAATCCGTTTGTTTTAGAAGTAACCCAAATCTCATTTTTTAATTTTTTAATCGATGAAATATTCTCTAAAGTAGCAATTTCTTTTTCAATTAAATTATCGTTTATAATAAGCAATCCGTTATTTAAAGTTGCTGCAATAACATTCTCTTGAAAAGTTAAAAGTGAAACGATATTTTTTGTTGATATTCTAAAAATATTTCTTGGATTTTGTAAATTATCTATTTGCCATAAACCTTTGTTAGAAGCAATGTAAAAGGAATTATTGTGAAAAATAATATCATTAATTATCGAAAAGTCTACAGTTGCATTAATTTTAACGGATACTAAAATGTTATTTTTTAAGTGATAAATTCCTTCTTCGGTTCCTAAAAAGAGTTCCTCATTTTGAAAGAAAATTTTTAAGATTTTTTTACTTGGTAAAAATTGCTCTTTGCTTTTATTTTTAATGAATAATCCATTTTCAGTTCCTGTATAAATTACATCTTCTTTAAGACCTATTACATTTGTTTTTAGTTTGTTGATTTGTGTAAAATCATCACCATCAAACTTTACCAAACCTTTATTTGTGGCAATTAGTAAGTAGCCAGTTTTATCTTGCTGAATGTCGAAAATAGTATTGCTTGGTAACCCATTTTCTACAGTTATATTTTTGATGTTTTGTTGTGCATTAGTTATAAATGCTGAAAATATCAGCACTAAAAACAAGAGATATTTTTTTAAAATCGTCATAAAACAAACTTACTAAATAAAATTTTTTGAATTTTGGAAGTTATTACTTAATTATCTATTGCTGCTTTTTATTTTATTAATATTAAGTGAAATAAAATTTTATTTTGGATTCCTTTTTTAAAAGGAATGACAAATTTAGAGGAACTTCAAGGTAAAACCTTGAATAACTCTTTAGAATAAAAACGTCATGTTACACAATTTTGTACCATGACGTTTTGTAAAACTACTTTCCCTTTTCAATTATTTCATTGCATATAAACGCTTGTTATTGGTATCTGGAGTAATATATTCCAATTCTCCATAAGGTTTAATCAAGGGCTTTAAAACCACTAAACCTGTTGTTTTTCCTTTAATAATTAAGGTGCTATTTTTAAGCTGATAAGACCATCTAAATTTTTCAATTGGAATGTTTACTTGTTCCACTTCAAAATATAAAACTTCTTGTTGTTTTATAAAACTCATCAATTCCTCTTGGTTTTCAAAAGTTGGAATTTCATTATCAGAATTATGATAATCCAACTCAAATTTTAAAGGAATTGTAAACTGTTTTGTATACGCTTCACCCACAAATCTCTCCTCATCATTATATAAAACATCCAACCAATCTATATCTTTTTCTTCTGGATATTTTGCAGCAATTTCTTTAGATAAATCTACTTTTCCTGGAGAATATGCTGTTGGATAAAACACATAATGTGGTTTTGCTAAATAATGTTGGGTAAAATCGCCATTAAAAATTGAATAATAAGGAGAAGCAATTACGTTTGGCATTTCGTCTGAACAAAAAGCATCTTTAAAAGTGTTCATTAATTCTTTATTTTCGCCCAAACCATTTGCGTGAAAAATAATTTTTGAGTTCGCATTTACACTTTCTCGTAAAATAGGCAAGGCTCCTTTTGTAATATTTTTACGTAAGGTTTCTGCTGTAATTTTTTCGCCTTTAATAACAGTTTCTAAACTCAAACCTTTAAAAGGATTGCTATTATTTACAATATGAATTTCTCCATAAGGATTTTTAGATTCGTTGCTGTTTAACCAGTTGATAATTTCTTCTAATGAATATTGATCTTCTACAATTTGGAATTGCTTTTCCTCAAAATAAGCTCTTGCATTGTTATAATAGGTTTCAGTTCCTTTATCATAACCTGTTATAAATACCAAAGGTTTTCTGGCAACAACTTCTTCTTTTACAGTATAATCTATTGTGTTTTCTAAGGATGCAATAGTTGGTCTATTTTTTTTAGTTGCTGATGATTTGTCACAATTAATAAATAAACTTGTTGATAAAAAAAGTGCAAATACAAAGATTGAGATTTTAAATAAAGTTTTCATAATTTAAGTTTTTAGAGTTATACACTGTAAAAGTAATTATGAATTGTAGGTAAATTTTGGCTGTTTTAGAATTCGTGAAGTGTGAATTAGAATTCGTGATTTTCTTTTTAAATTGATGAGAATTTGTAAGTTGTTTTGTAAGAAAAGTTTGAAGTTTTTGAAGTTAGGATTTCAGATCTCACAGGTTTTGAAAACCTGACAAGTCTTTTTTACAAGTTTTTTGTAATTATATTTTATTGTTGGCTTTAGCCAAATTTTTAAGAGTTTTAGTATTTAGGCAATTTAAATATTCAGAAACATAAATCGAAAATTAATTAGCAGCCAAAGAAGTTTAGCCCAGATTGAAACCTTTCGACTTCGCTCAAGATAAATGCCAAGCTGGAAACAGCAACAAAAAATAGTTAGAAATTTAAAAAAACCTACAAGGTTAGAAAAACCTTGTAGGTTGTATATTGATATTATATTTTCTCAGCTAAATATTTAGCAGTATAAGATTCTTTATTATTTATTAATTCTTCTGGAGTTCCTTGAAAAATAAGGTTTCCACCATTTTTACCACCTTCTAAACCTAAATCGATAATATAATCTGCACATTTAATGAGTTCAATATTATGCTCAATTACGATGATAGAATGTCCTTTTTTGATTAATTCATTAAAAGACTTTAATAGTTTTTTAATATCGTGAAAATGCAAACCAGTTGTAGGTTCATCAAAAATAAATAAGGCTTTGTCTTTTGTGGTTCCTTTTACTAAAAACGATGCAAGTTTTATACGTTGCGCTTCTCCACCAGAAAGCGTGGAAGAGGATTGCCCTAAAGTAACATACCCCAAACCAACATCTTGCAAAGGTTTTAGTTTTTTAGCAATTTTTGTAACTAAATTTTCAGAGAAAAAAGCAACAGCATCATCAATGGTTAAATTTAAAATATCATCAATTGATTTTCCATCAAACTTAACTTCTAAAACTTCTTTTTTAAAGCGTTTTCCATTACAAACATCGCATTCCAAATGCACATCTGCCATAAATTGCATTTCAATGGTAACTTCACCTTCACCTTTACAGGTTTCACAGCGTCCACCTTCTACATTAAAAGAAAAATGTTTGGGTTTGTAGTTTCTTACTTTTGATAATTTCTCATTCGAATATAAAGCTCTAATATCATCATAAGCTTTAATATACGTTACAGGATTTGAACGTGAAGAACGCCCAATAGGATTTTGATCTATAAATTCTACGTGTTTTATATTTTCAAAATTGCCTTTAATTTCTGTATGTTGTCCAATTTTATCTCCATAACCATTTAGCTTTTTTTGCATGGATGGATATAAAATCTTCTTTATCAACGTACTTTTTCCTGAACCAGAAACACCAGTAATAACCGTTAAACAATCTAATGGAAATGTAACATCTACATTTTGTAAATTGTGTTCTCTTGCTCCAAGAATTTGAATGTTATTTTTTGAAGTTCTACGTTTTGTAGGTACTTCAATCTTTAATTCTTCATTTAAATATTTTGCAGTTAAAGATGCTGACTTTAAGATTTCCTCAAAATTACCTTCAGCTACTACATTTCCTCCAAAAGTCCCTGCTTCTGGGCCAATATCGATAATGTAATCTGCCTCTTTCATGATATCTTCATCATGTTCTACCACAATTACAGTATTGCCTAAATCACGCAAATCTTTTAAAACACCAATTAAACGTTCTGTATCTTTTGGATGCAAACCAATACTGGGTTCATCTAAAATGTACATAGAACCCACTAACGAACTTCCTAAAGAAGTTGCCAAATTTATACGTTGACTTTCTCCTCCAGACAATGTGTTGGAGGTTCTGTTGATGGTTAAATAATTCAAACCAACATCCGTTAAAAATTTTAAACGATTGTTAATTTCCATCATTAAACGTTTTGCTATTTTCTCATCATATTTATCTAATTTGATGTTTTTAAAGAAAACAGCCAATTCGTCTAAAGGCAAGGAAACTAAGTCAGAAATCGTTTTTTCATTGATTTTTACATAATTGGTTTCTTGGCGTAAACGTTTGCCATGACAAGTGGTACATTTTGTTTTGCCTCGATAACGAGATAACATAACACGATTCTGAATTTTGTAACTTTTCTCCTCTAAAGCTGCAAAAAAGTGATGAATTCCATTGAAAGACTTATTGCCATTCCAGACCAATTCTTTCTGTTTGTCTGTAAGTTGAAACCAAGGTTTATGAATAGGAATATCAAAATTATAAGCAACTGCAATTAAATCTTCTTTATAATGAACATAAGAAGGAGTTCTGAAAGGAAAAATGGCATCATCAAAAATGGATAAACCTGTATTTGGTATTACTAAATCTTCATCAATCCCAATAACATTTCCATAACCCTCACAAGTTGGGCAAGCTCCATAAGGATTGTTAAAACTGAACAAGTGTGTGTTCGGTTCTAAAAAACTCATGCCATCTAAATCAAATTTATTACTGAATTCAGTAACCTTATTGTCTGCCAAATTTTCTATAAAACAAATTCCTTTTCCTTCAAAAAAAGCAGTCTGTATGGCATCTGCTAATCTGTTGTAAAAATCTTCATCGTTTTTCGTTACAATTCTATCAACAACTAAATATAAAGGTTCGTTTTTAAACTCTTTCTGCGGAAAATCTGCAATTCTATACACAGTATTATTCCATTTTAAACGAGCATAACCTTGTTGTTCTAAAACTTGTAAAACAGTTTTTAGTTCTCTGTTTTCATCAATAGTAACAGGAGCAAATAATAAAAGTTTTGTTTTCTCATCGAATTTCTGAACAAATTTTACAACGTCAGAAACTGTATCTTTTTTTACTTCATTTCCAGAAATAGGAGAGTAGGTCTTCCCAATTCTGGCATATAATAATTTTATATAATCGTAAATTTCTGTGGATGTACCAACAGTAGATCTTGGATTTGTAGAATTTACTTTTTGCTCAATAGCTATTGCAGGTGCAATTCCTTTAATATAATCTACTTTTGGTTTGTCTAATTTCCCTAAAAACTGACGAGCATAAGAAGATAAACTCTCCACATAACGTCTTTGCCCTTCAGCATACAAGGTATCAAAAGCCAGCGAAGATTTACCAGAACCAGAAAGTCCTGTAATTACTACGAGTTTATTTCTAGGAATTACAACATCAATATTTTTTAAATTGTGCAGTTTTGCACCTTTAATAATAATGTTTTCTTTAGGGTTTATTGTGGAAATATCAGGCTTCATCTATCTAAAATATAAGCTGTAAAAATACTACTATTTTAAAGGATTGAAAAAAAAGTTTATGCTTCAATTTGTTAAAAAAGTTTGTGTAATTAAAAATTAACAGTATATTTGACCACTTAATAATCACTAAATTAGACGCATATAGCTTAAAACTACTTTTACATTATTCATAAAATAATAAAAAAAAGAACCACTTGTTCTTTTAAAAAGTAGTTATGGTGAGAAAATACAAAATTTCAGATAGTACTTTAGTAAGCGAATACATTCAAGGTAAGGAAGCTTCTTTAAGTATTTTAATTAACAGACATCAACAAAGATTATTCAGCTTTATATATAGTAAAGTAAAGGATAGAGATATTACAGAAGATGTTTTTCAAGACACTTTTATAAAAGTTATTAAAACCTTAAAAAAGGGCAATTATAACGAAGAAGGTAAGTTTTTGCCTTGGGTAATGAGAATTGCTCATAATTTGGTCATTGATCATTTTAGAAAAACGAAAAGAATGCCTAAATTTAATAATACAGATGATTTTAATATTTTTTCTGTTTTAGGTGATGATAATTTAAATGCTGAAAAACAATTAATCCAAGAACAAATATTTTCTGATGTTAGAGAACTTGTAAATGAATTACCAGACGAACAAAAAGAAGTTTTGGTAATGCGTATGTATAAAGATATGAGTTTTAAGGAAATTAGCGAAAACACTGGGGTTAGCATTAATACTGCTTTAGGTAGAATGCGTTATGCATTGATAAATATGCGTAAATTAATAGATAAACATAAAATTATTTTGGTGAATTAACAATAAAGTAAAATATGCGTCGTTAATAGTTTATAACCAACAAATTAAACAACCTATATGATGCAAATTTACTCAAGAAAGCCATCTGAATTTCAGATGCAACCCAAAAAAGAAACAGTTCAATTTTTGATTGATTTTTCCAAATCGCTAACTATTGTAAAAACCAAATCAAAAAATTTCATTGAATTGAATTTGAATTAAGAGCGGGAAAAGCTTCAACAAATGTTGAAGCTTTTTTTTTAGCCCCTTTAATTCCCCAAAGGGGAAAACTCTTGTGTAACAATCTTGCTTTATTTTTTTATGATTTATATGCTAAAGAATTTAAAAGTATAATCTTCTCTTCTTGTGTGAGCTCTTTTTAGAAAGGCAAATTGTGTGAAATTTGTTTTTGAAAATTTAAATTTGTTTTGTGTAGTTTTTGAAATTCGTGTCTAACCCAGTTTCCATAAGGATTTTAAAAGTCTGTAAAATTTGTTTTAAAAAAAACTACTTTCTCTGTGAATCTCTGTTAAAAACTCTGCGAAACTCTGTGTCAAAAATTTTTCCAAATGCGTCATTAAAAAAATCAAAAGAATTAATAGCAACCTAACTTTCTTCCGAAATTGCAATCATGGAAAATATATTAGTAGCAGGTGCAAATGGTACCACAGGAAAAAAAATAATAACACTTTTAGAATCATCACAATATTTTACGCCAATTGCAATGGTCCGTAAAAAAGAACAACAAGAACAATTTGAAAAAAGAAATATAAAAACAGTTTTAGCTGATTTAGAAGAAGATGTTTCGCAAACAACCAAAAATATTGATAAAGTAATTTTTGCAGCAGGTTCTGGAGGGAAAAAAGTAAAGGAAGTAGATGAAAATGGTGCTAAAAAATTAATTGAGGCTTCTAAAAACGCAAAGGTTAAAAAGTTTGTGATGTTAAGTTCAATGGGAGCAGATAAACCAGAAGAAGCTGAAGATTTACAAGAATATTTGCAAGCAAAACACAATGCAGATATGTATTTAAGAGACAGTAAATTGCCATTTTCTATTGTTAGACCAGGATCTTTAACAGATAATCAAGGAAAAGGAAAAATAGAACTTTCTGAAAAACTACATAAAAGAGGAGAAATTAGTAGAGATGATGTTGCTCAAACTTTAGTGAGAGTTTTACATGATTCCGCTTTTGTAAATGAAACTTTTGAAATTATCAAAGGAGATACTTTAATTGGGAAAGCGATTCCAAATTAAGAGCCCCTTTTAATTTCCCCAAAGGGGAAAACACTCTTGCTTTTAAAAAAAAATCTCTTAAAATTTCCACAGAAATTTTAAGAGATTTTTTATGTGTATAATAATATGTGTTTTTTAGAAATAACTATTTTCTCTGTGAATCTCAGCGAAAAAACTCTGAGAATCTCTGTGTCAAATTTACTCACAATCATCAGTGAAAATCAGTGAAAATCAGTGAAATCTGTGTCAAAAGCTTTTTGTGAAATTAGTGCAATTCGAGTCTACTTTTTACCTTTATAATAATCACTCAAAACAGTTCTTCTACCAATAGTTTTTGTAATAATATCTTTCTCTAAATCCCAACCTCTTGCAGGCGAATAATCGCGTCCATACCAAATAATTTGTAAATGTAAATCGTTCCAAAGTTCTTTTGGGAATAATCGTTTTGCATCTTTTTCGGTTTGTGTTACGTTTTTTCCGTTTGTTAAATTCCATCTGTATAATAATCGATGAATATGTGTATCCACAGGAAAAGCAGGCACACCAAAAGCCTGGCTCATTACCACACTCGCTGTTTTATGACCAACAGCTGGCAATTCTTCTAAACCTTCAAAAGAATTTGGAACTTCGCCATTATATTTTTCGATGAGTATTTTAGACAAACCATAAATTCCTTTACTTTTCATGGGTGATAATCCACAAGGACGAATAATTTCTTTAATTTCTTCCACAGATAGTTGAACCATATCAAAAGGATTATCTGCTTTTGCAAACAACAAAGGTGTAATTTTATTAACACGAACATCTGTACATTGTGCAGATAATAAAACAGCAATTAAAAGTGTATAAGGATCTTTATGATCTAAAGGAATAGGAATTTCTGGGTATAACTCTTCTAAGGTGTCAATTACAAATTGAACTTTTTCTTGTTTGGTCATGCTTATAATGCTAGGCTCTAGATTTAAAAATTCAAAGTTATTAATATCTTGTTAAACAATTTCTCAAATACTAAAATATTATACATGCTTTGTATCTTTGTTAAAAACTAACAATTATGACATCATTAAAAATAGGAGATAAGGCTCCACAATTTGAAGCAAAAGATAATGCAGGAAATACTGTAAAATTATCAGATTATGCTGGTAAAAAATTAGTATTATTCTTTTATCCAAAAGCAAGTACCCCTGGTTGCACAAAAGAGGCTTGTAATTTGAGTGATAATTACCAAACATTTGTGTCTAAAGGATATGATGTTTTGGGTGTAAGTGCAGATTCAGCGAAAAGACAACAAAATTTTATTGATAAATATGATTTTCCTTTTCCACTTTTAGCAGATGAAGACAAAGCAGTAATTGAGGCTTTTAATGTTTGGGGACCAAAGAAATTTATGGGTAAAGAATATGATGGAATCCACAGAACTACTTTTATCATCGATGAAAAAGGAATTATTGAAAATGTAATTACGAAAGTGAAAACAAAAGAACATGCTGCTCAGATTTTAGAGTAACATTTAAAGATAAATCAAATTCACATAAAAGCTCTTTATTTATTCTTAAGAGCTTTTTTTTGTTATATTTAAAAGTAAAAAAAATTAATGAAAACTATATTCATTAAATACTATTTACGATACTTTTTGCTAATAGCATTTTAAATAAGATTATGAAAAGCTATACATCTTTTTATTTTGGTATACTTTTTGAATTTAACTGCTCGTTAACAGCTTCTATCATCATATTTATTATTTTTGAAGCTTTTAGAACATGATATTTATGAAGTTTCAGAAAATTATAATGCTATTATTTGTCTTGATTGCAAATAGTATTTTTTCACAAATAATAACTACTTATAAACCAGAAAGAGAAAAAATGCACGATTTGGTGCATACAAAGTTAAAAGTCGATTTTAATTTTGAGAATAAAACCATGAATGGAGAAGCTTGGATTACAGCAAAACCTCATTTTTATAAAACTGATAAAATTACGTTGGATGCAAATTCCATGATTATCAAAGAGATTTCTTTAAACAGTAAAAAACTCCCTTTTAATTATAATGACTTCGATTTAACAATAGATTTACCAAAAACATATCAAAAAGACGAAGAATTTACCATTTACATCCACTATACTGCAAGACCAGAAAAGGCAAAAGATAGAATTACCCAAAATATTACCGATAAAAAAGGATTGTATTTCATCAATGCAGATGGAATTGACAAAAATAAACCGACTCAAATTTGGACACAAGGTGAAACTGAAGCAAACTCAATTTGGTTTCCTACAATTGATACTCCAAACCAAAAAATGTCACAAGAAATTTATATTACAGTTCCTAATAAATACAAAACACTTTCCAATGGAACTTTAGTAAACCAAACTAATGCTGGAGCAAATAGAACCGATTATTGGAAATTCGATCAAAAACATGCACCTTATTTAGCATTTATGGCAGTTGGTGAGTTTGAAATTATCAAAGATTCGTACAAAAACATTCCTGTAAATTATTATGTTGAAAAAGAATTTGCTCCTTATGCAAAAGACATTTTTGGATTCACACCAGAAATGTTAGGCTTTTTTTCAGATAAGTTAGGAGTGGAATATCCTTGGGAAGCTTACAACCAGATTGTGGTAAGAGATTACGTTTCTGGTGCTATGGAAAACACAACAGCAGTTGTGCATGGAGAACAGGCGTATCAAAAACCAGGACAGTTAATTGATGAAAATGTGCAAGAAAATACGATTGCTCACGAAATTATGCATCATTGGTTTGGTAATTTAGTAA
This sequence comes from Polaribacter sp. Hel_I_88, assembly GCF_000687935.1. Taxonomy (NCBI): domain Bacteria; kingdom Pseudomonadati; phylum Bacteroidota; class Flavobacteriia; order Flavobacteriales; family Flavobacteriaceae; genus Polaribacter; species Polaribacter sp. Hel_I_88. The sequence goes on from NZ_JHZZ01000001.1 coordinate 3,370,944, forward strand.
CGTCAGAAAGTTGGAGCAATCTTACCTTAAATGAATCTTTTGCCAATTATGGCGAATATTTATGGCAAGAATATAAGTACGGAAAAGTTGCCAAGGAAATGCATTATTTTGAGCAATTAGAAGCGTATAAAAATGGACAAAATGATGCCAAAAGTTTAGTTCGTTATCAATATGATGATCCTGAGGAATTGTTTGATTTAGTAAGCTATAATAAAGGTGGCGCAATTCTACATAATTTAAGAACCTATTTAGGAGATGAGGCATTTTTCCTAGGTTTAAAGCAATATTTAACTAAATATAAGTATCAAGATGCAGAAGTTTCGCAATTACGTTTGGTATTTGAAGAATTAACAGGGAAGGACCTAAACTGGTTTTTTAATCAGTGGTATTTTGGTGCAAATCATCCAAATATAGAAATCTCTTATGATTATAATACGTTACAAAAAACGGTGACTGTAAATATTATTCAAATGCAAGGAGAAACGTTTCAATTCCCTTTTGCTATTGATATTTTTGAAGGAACTAAAAGAACAAGACACAACGTTTTTGTAGCAGGGAATGATGCTTCTTTTACGTTTCCATATAACAAACAACCTAATTTAATTCAGGTAAATGCAGACAATGTATTAATTTGTAAAATCTATGAAAATAAGATTTTAAGTGAATATATTTTTCAACTTAAAAATGCAGATAATTATGCTCATAGAAGAGAAGCGTTGTTGGAAGTTGTTAAAAAACAAGAAGATAAAGACGCTTTTAATGCAGTTGTAAATGCTTTAAATGATGAATCGTATAAAATTAGACAGTTAGCCTTGCAAAATATCGATTTAATTAATAAGAACGCAAAAAAAGATGCCATTGCTAAAATAATGAATATGGCCAATAACGACCCTAAAACCATTGTGCAAGCAGAAGCTTTAAACACGTTAGGAAAGTTAACAGATTCTGAATTAAAACCAGTATTTGCAAAAGCATTAGAAAGTAAATCGTATTCGGTTTTGGGCAAAGCATTGGTTTCTATGTATTATATTGATAAGCCTACAGCCATCAAAAAATCAAAAGAATTGCCAGATGAAGTTCGTAAAATTTTAGCAACACCTTTAACACGAATTTTTATCGAAGAAAATGATGAAACCGAATTGCCTTTCATAGCAAAAACGGTGGTTTCTGGTATGTTTTTAACCAATGATGATGCTACCAAAGAGTTGTATCAAAAAGCATTTAAACAAATTTCTGAAAGTAATAATACAGAAGCTATTCAAAATACTGTAGATGATATGGTTGTAAAAGGAATTGAGTTTAAAGGGTTCAATTTTGATAAAGTAGTCATTAATTTAATGCGAAAAATGATTGACGATCAAAAGAAAGCCAATAAACCCAACAGAGAACGAAATATAGAAATTATTAAAACTGCTATGGCTAGGTTGTTGTAAAATTTAGTTTTTATTTATTAAAAGTTTATGGATTTTAATTCTATTATTGAATTGAAATCGATTAATTTTATCCCATAAAAATATATTATGAAAAAAATTTTCTTACTTCTTTTAGTGTTTGCTAGTTTAACAACATCTTCTCAAGATTTATTTAGAGAAACGATTAATGGTAAAATAATCGTTGAAGGCAATGATGTGGAAGGTATTGTTATTTTTAACGCTACAACAAATCTTGGAACTGTTTCTAATGCAAAAGGAGAATTCGAAATTAAAGTGGCTTTAAATGATTTGATTGAAGTGAAAGCTTTAGAGTATAAGAATTTTGATCTTAGAATAAACGAATATATTTTAGAATCGAAAAGATTAAGTCTTTTTTTAATTGAAGAAGTCAATAAATTAGACGAGATTATTATTGTTGCCGATAACAGAATGACTGGAAATTTGAATGCTGATATCAACATTGCATCAAAATTTATTCAGAAAAAAGATGTAATGTATTTTAGCATCAAACCTAGTGCAATTGATACTCGAATCAATGAAAAACCAGATGATGTAATCACATATGAAAATAGGTTGGTAGATGGTTTAAATATTGTAAATGTTGTTGATCAATTATTAATTCCGCTTTTTAGGGCAGAAGTAAAAGACAAAAAAGCAGCTGGAATTCCAGAAGTTCCTGCAGAATACGTTAAATATTATTTAGGTTCTAGTTTTTTAGTTGATAATTTTAACATTCCAGAACACAGAGTAGAAGAGTTTATCAGATATGTAGAAGATGATACCTTTGATTTTAACTTACTAAATTATGGGAATGAAATTAAGTTTTTAGAGTTGCTTAACGAGAAAAGTAAAACGTTTTTAGCCGAAAAAAAATAAGCAAGTTTTTAAACTTCCTTTTCTAAAAATCTAAAGGTTTTCCAAAAAATAAAATGAGTTATCTACTTGCAATTGTTATTTTGTTAATCATTTTGTTTGTGGGTTTAAAACCCAAGAAAACACCCAAAACATTTCCTTTAAAAAGTATTATAGTTCCTGAACATTGGCACCAAAGATTACTACAAAACGTATTGTTTTATAAAAAGTTAACCAAAGAAGAACAAACCCTTTTTAAAGCTAAAATGGTTCGGTTTTTAGAAGCTACAACTATTGAAGCAATTCACTTTGAGCTGGAAGAATTAGACAAAATCTTAATTGCAGCAAGTGCCGTAATTCCTGTATTTCGTTTCCCAAATTGGAACTATTGCAATTTAACAAACGTTTTAATTTATCCTGATTATTTTGATGAAGATTTGCAATTCAACAGTAAAACAAAAGGCAGAAATATTGCAGGTTTGGTGGGTACAGGAAGATTTGAAAACCACATGATTTTGTCTCGAAAAGCTTTGCATCATGGTTTTAGCAACAAAACTGACAAAGGCAACACAGGCATTCACGAATTTATTCATTTGTTAGACAAGGCAGATGGTGTTATTGATGGAATTCCAAATGCTTTGTTAGACAAGCAATATACAATTCCGTATTTGCAATTGGTACATAAAAAAATGGAAGAAATCAATAAAGATAAATCCGACATCAGAAATTATGGAGGCACTTCTCAAACTGAGTTTTTAGCAGTAGCTGGAGAATACTTTTTTGAAAGACCTAAATTGCTAAAAAGAAAACATCCAGAATTGTATGAGATGTTGGAGAGTTGTTTTGTGAGGTGAAATTATATAAAATTAATTATGTGCTTTACTTGCATATTTTCTTACAATATTCAACCTGTCCAACATATTTTGTTTCAATATGCTTTATTAATGTTTCACATATTTCAATATAATCGTCTTCATTAATGGGTGCTTGTTCTGTTCTCCAACCTCCATGAGATAAATCATTAATTAATGTATATGATTTAGTGTCATCTTTAATATTTTCCTTGATATATTTAGAAATACTATCTCCTGTGACATCAATCTTTTCAAATTTTGTTAATGTTTCAATTATATGTCTAATTGAATTTGCAGTTGTGTGTGTTGGAATTCCATTTTTTCTACAGATTTCATAAATATCCATCAGATGATTTATGTAGGGAACAGTTAAATTATTGTTGAAATCTATAAGTTCCCCTTTTTTAAGAAGTAATTTTTTATCAATAATATTATTTGAAACTAATACACGCATAAAATCATTATTATGCGTTAAAACAAGGAATCTTTCACGTTTTAATTTATCTATAATTTTTGATATATCTCTTATGACACCACATAAAGTATAAACGTGTGAAAAATCCATACTTGAAATTGGGTCATCAATTACAAAAAATAATTTTTGATAGTCATCTTCGATTTCAACTTTTAAGTGAGTGTCTCCAATAAAATATGCGAATGCAACAATGTTTTTTTCTCCTTCACTTAGTATGTTTTTTGCTTGGTCTTTTTCAAGCGTATTTTTGTCAAATATCAATCTGAAATTTTCATCGTCTAAAGTATACTTTTCTGCAAAAAAGTAATTAAGAACTGTTTTTATAGTTGCAGATACTTTTTCTTTTTTGCTGATTTTTTGTTGCTCTCTTTTTTTCTTTATTTCATTGTACAAAGATTTCCATTGAGCTCTTAATTTTATAACACTTTCAATACTGCTCTTGTGTTCATCAATCAAATGATTATAAGTACACTTAATTATCTCTTTTCTGGTGGATTTGTTTTCATCTCCAATTTTGTCTTTTTTCTTATTGATAGTTTCAATTTCTTCATTGTTTGAAGATAAAATTCCATTAAATAGTGTTTCTGAGTCATGTAAACTCTGGATTTGTAAATCAGTTAAATCAATGGATTTATTTATATTTTTAATTTTATCTTGAACAATTTTTATTAAAAACCCAATTTGTTCTTTTATAAGCTCAATATCTAAACCTTTTAGCTCAATATCTTCACTTGAAGGAATATATTTAGTTTTGTATATATTAAAATCATTTATTCTTTTAGTGTTTTGAATTTCAATGTTCGTAATTGCAATTAAATATTTATCAAGAGTGGTTTCGTAATCTTTAAATAGCTTTATAGTATTTGCCTCAACATCATTTAGATAAGCTGTATAATTGTCTATTAAATTTAAAGCATCTTTTTCTAAATTTTGTTCGCAGAATGGACAATTTTTTTCTGCAGAATCGATTAACCCAATACCTGTTTCAACAAAGAGTTGTTTTCTTTTTATTTTATCTTTAAATTCTTTTGCTAAAGAACTCAAACTATATTCTTTAAAACAATTTTCTTTAATTTCATTTATTAAGTTTAAATCTAATTTTAATAGTTCAATTTGTTTAATATCGTCTAAATTTTCAGGAACAGATTTAATTTTGTTGTAATCTTGAATTAGTTCTTCAAATGTTTTTGAGATATTATATTTATCTTTCTATATTCCATTAAAGATGTTTTGAAATTCTAATATTTTGTAATCGCCTAATCTCCTAATATTTTGAATATTACTGACGTTTTCCTTGATATATTTTTCTGCCTCAATTTTTATTTGTTGATTTAAATCAATACCTTCTTTTTCTATTTTTGATAATTTTTCTTCATCTTCTTTCAAGTCAATGTTTATCTTCCCAAGAATAAACCCTTCAATTTCGCTATCTTTTTCATAACTCAGTGCACTTATGTTTTCTTCAACATAATCTTGATTAAATGTATGATAAGTGTATTTAGTTTTAGGAATATTTGGAATAACTCCTTTTTGTAATTCCATTTTGAAATCTTCTTGCGTAATTCCATTCTTGTCAATTACCGAAAAGGAAAAATTGCTATTGGATTTTCCAATTGTAATTAATTTATCAGTTGGACTAATTTCATTTTGAAGTACTAATTCATTTTTGTTTTCTGTTAGTCTAAATAAACGACTGATAAAAGTTTTTCCACTTCCGTTATTTGCAAAAACACCAATTTTGAGAGAATTTGAAGAAATTAATCTTGTTAGGTTTTTAATTGGTGCAATATTCTGAAATTGAATATTTGTTTTTATTTTTTCTTCTGCCATTGATTTATAACGTATTTTTAATGTAGTATACAAAAAATTAATATGTGTAGCGTTCTAAAAACTGCTTTAAGTTTAGAACAAGTTTGTGATATTCTTATTTAGCTAATTTCGTCTTTTAATCAATAAAATCAACAGGAAAAACACCCTAACTTACTGAAACTTATCCACAAAAAGTTATTCTTCAAAAACCAAATACATTTTTCATCACTTTTCCCAACTCACACACTATCTTTGCACTTCACAATTATTTATGTCCATAAACACACTTTTAATAACGCCACCATTTACGCAGTTAAATACTGCCTATCCTGCAACTGCCTATATTAAAGGATTTCTAAATTCCAAAAATGTAAAAGCAACGCAAATGGATTTAAGTATCGAGTTGTTTACAGCTGTGTTTACCAAAGAATTTATCGATGCTATTTTTAAACAAGCAGATTTATTAGGCAATATAGATTTGCCTTTGGTGTATAATCAGCGAGAAGAATACATCAATAAAGTAGATACTGTAATGCAGTATTTGCGTGTGCAAGAAGTTACAGCAGCATATCAAATTGTGCACAAAGATTTTTTACCTCATGGACACAGACGTATCAAATTAAACAAAGATTTATCAACCGAATTTGGCAAACTAGGCATTTTAGACAAAGCAAAACACATTGCAACCTTGTTTGTAGAAGAATTGGGCGATTTTATAAATGCCAATGTAGATGAGTTTTTCTCCTTTACAAGATATGCAGAACAATTGGGCAGAACAGCTTCTAGCTTCGATCAATTAGATGAGTTTTTGGAATACGAAACCACCTTGATTGAAGATGAAATGTTGTACATTCTAGAGGAGCAAATTAAACAAGACACCTATGATTTAGTTTGTTTTACAATTCCTTTTCCTGGTAATTTATTTTCGGCTTTAAGATGTGCTCAATTTATTAAAAGAGCATATCCAAACCTTAAAATTGCTTTTGGAGGTGGATATTGCAACACAGAATTAAGACGTTTATCAGATCCAAGAATTTTTAATTTTGTAGATTTTATTACGTTAGATGATGGAGAAGGTCCGTTATTAAAAATCACCGAATTTTTAGAGCATAAAATAGGAGAGGAGCAACTAGAAAGAACCTATATCTGTAAAAATAACAAGGTTTTATATGCTGATAAAAAACCAAATACTATTTTTCATCATAAAAATTTACCTGCACCAAGTTATATTGGTTTGCCAACTGCAAAATATTTGTCGTTTTTAGATGTGATGAATCCCATGCACAGAATGTGGTCTGATGGAAAGTGGAATAAACTTACCATTTCTCATGGTTGTTATTGGAAACAATGTTCTTTTTGCGATGTAACTTTAGATTATATTGGCAATTACCAAAACACCACAGCTGATGATTTGGTGAATAAAATTGAGCAAATAATATCAGAAACAGGTGTTACAGGTTTTCATTTTGTGGATGAAGCTGCACCACCAAAAATGTTGAGAGCGTTGGCAAATGCATTAATAGCACGTAAAATTCACATCACTTGGTGGACGAACATTCGTTTTGAAAAAACATTTACGCCTGAATTGTGTGCCTTATTATCAAAATCTGGTTGTATTGCTGTCACTGGAGGTTTGGAAGTAGCTTCAGACAGATTGCTGGCAAAAATGAAAAAAGGTGTTGATATTGCACAAGTTGCGAGAGTTACCAAAGCTTTTTCGAACGAAAATATTATGGTACATGCCTATTTAATGTTTGGTTTCCCTACAGAAACTGCGCAAGAAACCATTGATTCTTTAGAAGTTGTGCGTCAGTTATTTCAGCATAATTGCATTCAGTCTGCTTTTTGGCATCAATTTGCATGTACAAGTCACAGTCCAGTTGGTAAAAACCCTGATGAATTCCAAATAAAAATTGTTGGACCCAAGTTTGAGGGCTTTGCAGAAAACGATTTGTATCATGAAGACCCAACAGGAGCAGAACATCATTTATACAGTCAAGGTTTAAATATCGCTTTAAATAATTACTTGAATTACAAAGGTTTTGAAATTCCTTTAGAAGATTATTTCGATTTTAAAGTGCCTAAAAAAACAGTAAAAGCTGATTTAATTGCGAGTTCTTTAAAGGTTAAACCATAAATAATCACAAACTTGTCATTTCGACTTTTTAGGAGAAATCTCATAAAAATGATAACACAAAATTGAGCAACTTGTGTGATTTCTCTTTTAGTCCAAATGACAAAACTGGATGTTAATTTTATGTAAAAGTGTTTAACTCAATAAAACTTTCTTATTTTGAATACGCTCCTGAAGAATACGTTAACTCATAACTATGAGTGTAAATTTCAAAAACAATTCCAAAAGGATCTTCTACATAACACATTTTAAAAGGCTTATCTTTTGGATAATATTCTCTAATAGGCATTCTTTGTTTTCCTCCATAAGAAACAATTTTTTCAATCAATGCTTCGATATTTGGATCTTGTATGCAAAAATGAAACAAACCTGTATTAAAAGGATTGAATTCAGGAGCTTCTTTTACGCCATTTGGAAATGAAAATAATTCAATACCAATGCCATCTGAAGTTGCTAAGTGCGCAATTTCAAATTCAGTCCAATCATCTCCAAAAACGTCAATACACATTTGACCAATGGCAGTTTCTGTTTCTTTTTTTATAGTAGATGGTTCCATGATTACATACCATCCCATCACTTCTGAATAAAATTTTACGGCTTCTTTAATATTAGGAACTGTAATGCCTATATGTGAAAATGATTTAGGATACTCTTGATTTTCTTTCATAATTGAGATTTTAGATGTCAAAATTAATTTATATTTACCTATTAAACAATAACTTACTAAAAAGTGGTATAGTTACTTAAAAGAGTAAAATATTGATTATCAACATGATAAATTTATAAAATTGAATAAAAATATTAACTGTCCTTTGCATTATACCATGAATTTAATAGGGACGAAATGGAAACCTTTAATTTTATTTCATCTTTTAGATGGTTCTTTACGTTCTGGAGTTTTACAGAAGAAAATCACTGGAATTTCCAACAAAATGTTTACGCAAAGTATTAGAGAATTAGAAAAAGACGGACTTGTTGTAAGAGAAATTTTTCCTGTTGTACCTCCTAAAGTTGAGTATTCCTTAAGTGAAAGAGGAAAATCACTAGAAAATATTTTGAGAAGTTTAGATACTTGGGGTTTGGAAGATGCTCAAGATTGATTATTTAAATAAAGAGTAAACCCCAAACTTGTCATTTCAATTTTTTAGGAGAATTCTCATAAAGTTGATAATATAAAATTGAACATGCGTGTGTGATTTCTTCCTTTAATAGAAAGGAAAAAACTGTTGAAAAAAAGTGGATATTCTAAATACCATTGATAGCTTCCCATTTTGTGTTGACAACAACATAATAGATTAGAAATAAAACGAGTATAAAAAATAATATATAAATTATTATATTTTTAGTTTGATCAGCTTTGTGTTTTCTTCTAATTCCTTCTTTTAAAATTGTTATATCAGTTTTAGAAATTTCAGGGAATTCCATTTCTTTTCGAGCACCTCCTTTTAATAAAACTTCTCTTCTTTTTTGAAGTTCATATTTTAAAGCTGCTTTTCTGTTCTTAGCAACTTCTTGTTTTTTAAGCAACATGGTTAAAGAGCCCCAAGGATCCATAATTAGATATTTTTTATTTTAAAATTTACAAAACAAACTCCTCAAATATAGCTTCCAATTCTTTTTCAGGAAAGGTACACAAACCAGAATGCGTTTTAGAACTCTGAATGATGGTACTTCTACAAGCTGCTAACCATCTAAATCTGTCAGAAATTTCAAATTCGCCAATTTTTCCTGCGGATTTTTTTCCATCACAAATGATTTTCCAGGCATTTAAATATTCGTTTAATCGATCTAACTCTAATTCAGGAGCCATCACTTTTAATTTTTCTGGATTGATGTAAAATTTGATGTCCAAATATTTCTTTCTCTTTGAGAATAAAATAACACCAATATTAAAGAATTCTTCTCGTTCCACTTTTGGCACAAGACGAATTATAGCGTATTCAAAGGTGACTTTATCTTGCATTTTCGGCTTCTTTTACAAGTTCATCTAGCATTGCCAATTTTGCATTTAAAAAAGTGTTGTAGGCTGCTCTTATTTCTGTCGGATTCAAAAAATCACCTTCGCTAATTAACCAATCTTCGGGAATTTTATCAATTATTTCAGCAATAACCTCTTTCGTTATTAACTTTTTTATGGTTGATGAAGCTTCTTGTAATTCAGTTGCCTTTGGTAATAAAACATGATCTTTTATCAACGGAAAAGTTCTTGTTAAATGATTTTCCCAAGTTTGCCAATTATGATGAAAATAGAAACTTGCACCATTATCAATAATCCACAATTCATCATGCCAATTTAAAAGGTTTGTGTTTTTGGCAGTTCTGTCTATATTGCTGATTAAACTATCTAAAATCACCACTTTTGAAGCTGTAAAAGCATCCACTTTAGAAACCAAAGGATCGTAGGTAATTGCACTCGATAAATAATGCAAACCCAAATTTAGACCCACACTAAACTTTAGCAAATCTTGAATTTCTTCATCAGGTTCAGTTTTGCTGAAGGAATCATCTAAGTTTATAAAAACCAATTCAGGTACTTTTAAACCTAAGGCTCTTGCTAATTCCCCACCAATAAACTCGGCAATTAAAGCCTTTTTACCTTGACCTGCACCTCTAAATTTTAGCACATATAAAAAGCCATCGTCTGCTTTTACGATTGCTGGCAAAGAACCACCTTCTCTTAAAGGTTGTAAATATTGCGTAACATTTACGGTTCTGATTTCAATTTTTTTCATCAATACTAAAGTATGATTTTAAATTTAGTTAGATTTTTAATTTTATTATAAAGTATTTTACTGTCTGTTCGAGCGCAGTTGAGAATTCGAATTGAGATTATGAACAAGTTCTCGATACAATTTTTCGAAAAAGAAAAATCACGCGAACAGACATTTTGTTGTAATTAAGGTTTCAGTTTTAAATTCTAAACCTTAAACTCATAACTCATAACTCTGAACCCTGAACTCATTTTAAGTATTCATCAAAAGTACCATCCTTATAAAAAACGACAATTCGTTGAATTTTTTTTCCATCATTAACATTTGTTTCAAATAAAGTTGGAGTAGGAGCAACCTCTTTTTGAGTTGCTTTTTTAGGAAAAAAACCAACGCCATTGATCAACCATTGTAAATCTACATCCTCAAATTCGGTTGTAATTTTTAAAATAAAATCGAGACTTGGTTTATTTCTACCAGACAAAATGTGCGAAATACTAGAACGTTGCACACCTATTTTATCAGCAAATAAAGAGGCTGACAATTCATGATGATCCATCACCTTTTTGATTCTCGTTGTAAACTCTAAACTGTTTATCATTGTAAATATTGATTGTATTACAAATGTAAATTAAAAACAAGTAGCTACAAAAAGATATCTTTTAAATCTATTTTATCATGTTTTTTAATATTAAACAAAAACTTCAATTATTACACACAAAGTGTTGAATTAAAACACATTAATAAAAAATAAAACCACAAAACATTACTATGAAAAATAAATGTATTTCATTTTATGATTTATGGAAAACGGCCTGCTAAAAGTTTACAAAAGTAACATAAAAATAAAGTTCTAAATGTTTACAATTGTACATTTTTATTGGTTTACAATTGTAACTTATGGTTGTTTACTAGTTTTCAAAAGTGTAAATTTGTAATTCTAAACAACCAAACAGTGCATACATTATCGACTACTTTTTTAAAAGATATTTTTAAACAACATAAAGAAAGTTCCCTTTTTGGGAAGTGGATTACTTTCGAGGATATTGAAAATTTATTTCAAAAACACAAAGCTGCATTTCAGATAAAGCAACTTGGTTTTTCGGAACAAGAAAGACCTATATATACTTTGAAAATTGGTTCGGGTAAAAAACGAGTTTTGCTTTGGAGTCAAATGCATGGAAATGAAAGTACAGCAACAAGAGCTTTATTTGATGTTTTTAATTGTTTTTCGAATTCAAAAGTTGATGAATTAGAAACCATTTTAAAAGAGTGCACGTTGGTGTTTATTCCGATGTTAAATCCTGATGGAGCTCAAGCCTACACAAGAGTAAATGGAAATAATATCGATTTAAACAGAGATGCTGTTGATAGAGTTGCTAAAGAAAGTAAATTGTTAAGAGGAATATTAGAAGAATTCAATCCGCAGTTCTGTTTTAATTTACATGATCAACGAACTATTTTTGGAGTAGAAGGCACTAAGAATCCTGCAACGATTTCTTTTTTAGCACCTTCTGAAGAAGAAACTAGGGCAATTACTGAGGGAAGAAAACAAACCATGAATGTGATTGTAGCTATGAATATGATGTTGCAACAAATAATCCCAAATTTTGTGGGTAGATATACAGATGAATTTTACCCAACAGCAACAGGTGATAATTTTCAAAAACTAGGCTATAATACAATTTTGATTGAATCAGGTCATTATCCTGACGATTATCAACGAGAAAAATCTAGAGAATATACATTTTATTCCATACTACAAGGAATGTATCACATTGCAACTACAAACTCATTTTCGGATTTTGAAGATTATTTTAAAATTCCAAATAATGATAAAATTTTCTATGATGTAATTCATCGTTTTTCGAACGATAAAAATGACGAAGCATATCAATATAAAGATGAAATAATTGAAAATAAATTGGTTTCAAAATTAGAAAAAGTAGCAGAAAATAGCCTAAAAAGTAAAATAGGACATCACGAAATCGTTTTCGAAGCGAATATTTATTAAGTATTTATCAATTTTAAGATTGTTTAGTTAAATTAAATTCATAAATTTGCATTATAAATTGAATAATACATAAATTATGAAAAAATTCATTCTAGACGAAATTGATCATCAGATTTTAGATATCTTGATAGAAAACGCAAGAACACCATTTACAGACATTGCTAAACAGTTGTTGGTTTCTGCTGGAACTATTCATGTTCGTGTAAAAAAAATGGAAGATGAAGGAATTATCCAAGGTTCTACATTAACATTGAACTACGAAAAAATGGGGTATTCATTTATAGCTCATGTAGGGATTTATTTAGAAAAAACATCAATGACGCAGAATGTTATTGAGAATTTAAGAAAAATACCAAACGTAACTGTTGCCTATGTTACTGCAGGGAAATATAATATTTTCTGTAAAGTAAGAGCAAAAAGCACCAATGATGCTAAAGATATTATTTACGCAATAGACGATATACCTGGAGTTAACAGAACAGAAACAATGATTGCTCTTGAAGAAAGCATAAATGATAAAAAGAGAATGATGCACGCAATTTTTGCAGACTTATAAACCAAATTCAACCAACCAATAAACGAAAAGTCCTTATCAATTTAATTTGATAGGGATTTTTTTATGGCACAAAATTATTTTATCTTTCATATTGTAAAATACAACACTTATGACCTCTAATATTAACTATGTTTTCCATCCAAATCTAGATAATGCTAAAGTTTTGTACTTATACAAAGCGATGCTTAAACCTAGATTGATAGAAGAAAAGATGCTAATTCTTTTACGTCAAGGAAAAATATCGAAATGGTTTGCAGGAATTGGTCAAGAAGCAATTGCTGTGGGAGTTACTGCTGCTTTGCAAAAAGACGAATATATTTTACCAATGCACAGAAATTTGGGTGTTTTTACCACAAGAGAAATTCCTTTAAATCGACTGTTTTCTCAATGGCAAGGTAAAATGAATGGTTTTACAAAAGGAAGAGATCGAAGTTTCCATTTTGGAACACAAGAATATCATATTGTTGGTATGATTTCTCATTTAGGACCACAATTAGGCATCGCAGACGGAATTGCATTAGCCAATAAATTAAAGAATAATAACAAAGTTTGCGCTGTTTTTACAGGTGAAGGTGGAACAAGTGAAGGGGACTTTCATGAAGCTTTAAATGTGGCTTCTGTATGGAAACTACCTGTTTTGTTTTGTGTAGAAAATAATGGGTATGGCTTATCTACACCAACTTCAGAGCAGTTTAATTGTACAAATATTGCTGATAAAGGTATTGGTTATGGTATGGAAAGTCATATTATTGATGGAAATAATATTTTAGAAGTATATACCAAAGTAGATGAGTTGGTCAAAAGTATTCGAGAGAATCCTAGACCTATTTTATTGGAATTCAAAACTTTTAGAATGCGTGGTCATGAAGAAGCTAGTGGCACAAAATATGTTCCTGAAAATTTGATGAAAGAATGGGCTGAAAAAGATCCTTTAGAAAATTTTGAACGTTTCTTAAAAGAGCATGGAATTTTAACTGATGAAATTTCATATCAATATAAAGAAGAAATCACTACAGAAATAAATGAACATTTACAATTGGCTTTTGATGAAGAAAAAATAATTCCCAATTTAGAAACGGAATTAAATGATGTTTACAAACCTTTTGAAAATCAAGAAATAAAACCATCAGCAATTAAAAAAAATATACGTTTTGTTGATGCTATTTCTGAGAGTTTAGAGTTATCTATGCAAAAGTTCGATGATTTGGTAATTATGGGACAAGATGTAGCAGAATATGGAGGCGTTTTTAAAATTACAGATGGTTTTGTGGAGAAATTTGGCAAAGAGCGTGTTAGAAATACACCTATTTGCGAATCTGCAATTGTGGCTGCTGGGTATGGTTTGTCCATTAATGGAATGAAAGCTTTAGTAGAAATGCAATTTGCAGATTTTGTTTCTTCTGGATTTAATCCTATTGTAAATTTGTTGGCAAAATCTCATTATAGATGGAATGAAAAAGCTGATGTTGTTATAAGAATGCCTTGTGGAGCAGGAGTAGGTGCTGGTCCTTTTCATAGCCAAACCAATGAAGCTTGGTTTACAAAAACACCAGGATTAAAAGTAGTGTATCCTGCATTTCCTCAAGATGCAAAAGGATTGTTGGCAAGTGCAATTGAAGACCCAAACCCTGTGTTGTTTTTTGAGCACAAGGGATTGTATCGATCTGTTTATCAGGAAGTTTCTGAAGGCTATTATACTACAGCAATAGGAAAAGCAACACTTTTAAAAGAAGGAAAAAACATAACAATTATAAGTTATGGAGCAGCAGTGCATTGGGTTTTAGAGGTTTTAGAAAATCTAAAAGAAATATCTGCGGATGTAATCGATTTAAGAACTCTACAACCTTTGGATGTAGAAACTATTTTTTCATCTGCTAAAAAAACGGGTAAAATACTAATTGTACAAGAAGACACTTTGTTTGGTGGTATTGCAAGTGATATTTCTGCATTAATTACAGAGAATTGTTTTGAATTTTTAGATGCACCTGTAAAAAGAGTGGCGAGTTTAGAAACACCAATTCCTTTTCAATCTGATTTAGAACAACAATATTTAGGAAAATCTAACGTAAAAAAAGCAATTTTAGATTTGTATAATTATTGATTATATTTACTTTTTTAGAAATTTTATGAGAGATGCAAAATATTAAAACTGAACCAAATATTGGAAATCGATTTGTAGCTGGTTTAGTAGATTACTTTATTATTTTTGGGTTTACAATTTTTACTATTTACACAATTGGAGAACCAAATAACGAAGGTGGATATTCATTAAATGGAGCTCCTGCTTTAATTCCTATAATTGTTTGGTTTCTGATGACTGTTGGAATAGAAATTGGACTTGGTGCAACTATTGGAAATTCATTAGTAAGATTAAAAGCTATTCCTTTAAATGAGGAAAATAGAAAATTAACTTTTGGAGAATCTTTTAAAAGACATTTACTTGATCCAATTGATATGTTCTTTTTTGGAGCTGTAGGAATTATTACAATAAAAAATACTGAAAATAATCAACGAGTTGGAGATTTATGGGCAAAAACTATTGTTGTTTCAAATAAATCTCTCACCCAATAAAAAAATATTTAATACAAAAAAACATCAATGAACAATAAGCAAATTATATTTAAAAAAAGACCTTCTGGAGTTCCAGATGCAGATACTTGGCAATTAGAAACAAACTCAATTCCTGAGTTAGAAGAAGGAGAAATTTTAGTAGAGCAACATTATATTTCTTTAGATCCTGCAATGCGTGGTTGGATGAATGATTCCAAATCTTACATTCCTCCTGTTCAAATAGGTGATGTTATGAGAGCTGGTTCTATTGGCAAAGTGATTAAAAATAATGGAAATCCGAATTTTGAGATTGGTGATGTAGTTACGAGTTGGGGAGGTGTGCAACAATATAATGTTACAGATGGTAAAAGTTGGTATAAAGTTGATACGCGTTTAGCGCCAATGCCAACCTATATTGGTACTTTAGGAATGCCTGGAATGACAGCCTATTTTGGAATTACAGAAGTAGGCAAAGTAAAAGAAGGTGATATTGTTTTGGTTTCTGGAGCTGCTGGTGCTGTTGGAAGTATTGTTGGACAAATTGCAAAAATTAAAGGCTGCACAGTCATTGGAATTGCTGGTGGAAAAGAAAAATGCGATTATTTAGTTCACGAATTAGGTTTTGATGGAGCCATCGATTACAAATCTGAAAATATTTACTCGGCTTTAAAAGAAAAATGTCCAAAAGGAATTGATATTTATTTTGATAATGTTGGTGGAAAAATTTTAGATGCTGCATTAAGCAAATTGAGAATGCATGCAAAAGTTGTTATTTGTGGTGCAATTTCTCAATATAACAACAAAGCTAAAATTGATGGTCCAAGTAATTATTTATCACTTTTAGTAACAAGATCTACCATGCAAGGAATGGTTGTAATGGATTATACCAAAGATTTTGGAATTGCTGCAAAACAAATGGGTTCTTGGATGCAAGAAGGAAAATTAAAATCGAGAGAAGATATTTATGAGGGTATAGAAAACTTTCATGATACATATAACAGATTATTTTCTGGAGATAAAAACGGAAAATTAGTTTTAAAAGTAATTGAGGAGTAGTGGAACAAGAACATTTTTTTCAATGTCCTTATTGTTGGGAAGACATTTCCATGATATTAGACAGCAGTGTAAGACACCAAACCTATATAGAAGATTGTGAGGTTTGTTGCAATCCTATAGAAGTATCACCAAGATTTGAAAATGGCGATTTGATTGGTTTTGAATCTCATTCTATAGAGCAGTAGTTTTATAATTATTATCCATAATAAAATTATTTCACAGAGATTCACAGAGTTTTTTCACGGAGATTCGCAGAGTCTGCAAATATTTCTTTCAACCTGCAAGGTTTCCAAAACCTTGTAGGTTTTTTTATATCTTAAAAATTGATAAATTGATAATTGAATTGATTCAAATGTCAACTGATTGAAGTGTAAACTTAATGATATTCTTTAAATAGAATTATTTTTTAAAAAATTCTCTGTGAAACTCAGCGTTTTTTCCTCTGTGATTCTCTGTGTCAGAACTATTTTACAACAAAGGATTTTCCCATTTAAATTCCTCAAATAAATCCAACCAATCTTTTGGAAAAGCACCTTTTAAAATCATTTTTTCTGATGAAAAAGGATGTGTAAACTCGAGTTTTCCTGCATGTAGAAACAAATTTTTCCAACCAAAATTTTCTTCAAACATTACATCGTGATTTTTATCACCATACTTTGCATCACCAATTAAAGGATGACTAATTTTATTGGAATGTACTCTTAATTGATGCATTCTCCCTGTTTGTGGCAAAAACTCCACCAAACTATAACGTGAAGAATCGTAGGGTTTTACAGGAATGTTTAAGGTGATGTTTGCCAATGTTCTTAAATAGGTTAAGGCTTCTTTATGCACGTTGGCATCTCGTCCTTTTACAGGAGAATCGATGGTTTTGGATTCAGGTGAAAAACCTCGAACTACGCCAAAATAGATTTTTTGTATTTGCTTTTCAGTAAATAATTCTTGAAATTTAGATACATATTCTTTCTCTTTTGCTAATAGAATTAAGCCAGACGTTTTTCTATCTAATCTATGCACTGGATATACTTTAATACCCATTTGTTTTTCAATTAGTTGTAAAAGTGAATCTTCATCACCCACATTTCTAGATAAAAAAGCATGATGTACCAAAACATTGTTAGGTTTATTTACACAAATAATGTAATCATCTTCAAAAATAATTTCTAAACTCATAATGTATTAAAAGTATAAAAGTACTAATATTTGCATTTAAAAGATTATGATTTATTTATCAATATTTAAATTCTTTTTATGTATTTTTAGTTTGTTTGTAATCAGTAATTTAAAAACATGAAACTTAGAATTTTATTTTTAACAATCTTAACTACTACTTTTTTAAATTGTAAAAGCACAGCAAGCGTTGCAGAAATTGAAAATTTAAAGAAAATAGCTTTAGATAAAAACTTTACAATTACTGCTGATACTGCAAATCCTGTAGCGTTGATGAATACTAGAGGAATTGAAAGCTTATTACCTCCTGGAAGCAATTTGGCCAACATAAATTTAATTAATAATCAGAATAATTTTACTATTAAAAATGATAGTGTTTTTTTAGACATGCCTTTTTATGGCGAAAGACGTTTTAGCAGTGGATATGGAACTGAAAGTGGTTTAGAATTTGAAGGCGTACCTGAAAAGGTAGAAAGTTCTTTCAACAAAAAAAAGAACACGTACGAATTTGAATATTGGCTAAACGCAAAAACTGAAAACTTACGAGTTTCTTTAACCTTGTTTTCAAATAAAACAAGTCGATTTACTGTAAATAGCAGTCATAGAAGTACAATTACGTATAGTGGAAATTGGAAAGTTCCTGAAGAAAAGTAAAAATGATTATTACAGAAAATTAAATATACTTTAATTTTAAGATACAAATAAAATCATTCATAATACAGAAAGAATAATTTAACAGATAAAACCGAAGATTTTAAAATTAGTGAATTTTTTTATCATAATTACACAAAAATTTGTGCATTCGTGGCTAACTTGTTTTTATAACTAATAATAAATAGTGTGAGTTTTATTTGCTATTTATTCTCTTCCTATTTGATTGATTAAAACATCACTTCCATCTTTTTTAGGGTTTGTTCCCCATTTATTGGTTCCTCCATAACTATCCATGCACGTAAAAATCAAAATAATAAAACGCCCAATATAGGGAACAATACATATTAAATACCACCAAGCAGATTTATCAGTATCATGCAATCTTCTTGCTGTAACCGCTAAAAAAGGTAATATAGTTCCTAAAAAATAGAGCATCAAAAGAATAACAAGAATCATACTTAACGTATCCATTTCACTAGAATTTGAAAAGGTTTCTGATGACAATGCAATTAATATCGTAAAAAGGAAAATAATAAGATAATGAAAAAGTAAAAACATCCAATATTCTTTTCTTCTTGCTCTACCCGTAAAACCTGTATAATTTTTTAATACGTTTAAATACCAATTCATAGTTTTTCTATTGATAAAAGTTGTGAATTAAAACAAACCTCTAGATTTTAATTCTAAATACTTATTTATACTATTTCCTGTTAAATCCTCTGGTTTTGTTAATACAGACTGAATTCCATATTTTTTTAATTCGTTGACAATTCTCTTTTTTTCGTACAAGAATTTTTCTGCAATAATACTATCATATACTTGCTGAATCGTTTCTGATTTAGAATCAATCATGTCATCTAATTCAGTATTTTTAAAAAACACAACTAATAATAAATGATTTTTTGCCAACGCACGTAAATAGGGGAGTTGCCTGTTTAAACCATCAATCGTTTCAAAATTTGTAAATAATATTAATAAACTTCTGTGGGTTATTTTTCTTTTAACAACTGAATATAATGTGCTAAAATCAGGTTCGTCAAAATTAGTTTTGATGTTGTGTAGGGCTTCAGAAATTAAACTCATTTGCGAATTTCTTCGTTCAGCAACTACCCAATCTTCGAGTTTTGTGGAGAAAGATAACATCCCTGCTTTGTCTTGCTTTCTTAAAATTACATTGCTAATGGCCAATGTTGCATTTACAGCATAATCTAACAAACTTAATCCGTTAAAATTCATTTGCATTGCACGCCCTTTATCAATAATACAATACACAGATTGCGATTTTTCTTCCACATATTGATTGACCATAAAATGGTTTCTTTTTGCAGTCGCTTTCCAGTTTAAGGTTCTAATATCATCACCAGAAACATATTCTTTAATTTGTTCAAACTCTAAGGAATGGCCTATTCTTCTTACTTTTTTGGTGCCATAAGAATTGCTTGCATTGTTAAACGCTTTGATATCAAATTCTCTTAATTTTAAAAAAGAAGGATAACATTTTACAGCTACTTCATCTCCTAAAACATATTTTTTAGTGGCTAATTGTAATGCCGAATTTGCATACACATTCATATGCCCAAATTCATAAACACCTCTTTCTTTAGGTGTTAAGTTGTAATGAAGTGTTTTTTCTTCGTTCTTTTTTAATTGTTGATGAAAAACAAAATCTCTTTTCTGAAACTGATAAGGCAACTCTTCAATCAAAGATAAATGTGCTACAAAAGGATACTCATTTTTAAACGCTAATGATATTTTATTTTCATCGCCATTTGATAATCTTTCAGGTAAAGTACGCTCTACTTTTATGCCTTTTTTAGTTTGATATAACAAAAAAACATCTACAAGTGTTAAACCTATCAACATAAAAAGCAACACTTTGGATATCTCAAAAAAGATTGGAGCAAAGAAACCAATCACAAATAAAATTGCGATGGCTGCTATGCAATAGAAAAACCGATTGTTTAAGAATAAAGTAGTGTTGAGTTTTTTCAAAAAATGTTTATATTTTATTTGTGTACTTATTTAAGCGTTTAATTGTTGTTTTTATAATAAAAATTTGTTTTTCAAAATAACAGATTGCTTCAGACGTTTCTCCTTCACAAAGACGAGATAAACACAAACTCACTGCAAACTGCAACTGTAAACTGCCTACTAATTTTACTGCTCACTGAACTTACCTAGGAATCTCAACAGCTTCAATAATTTGTGCTATAATTTGTGTGCTTGTTAAACCTTCCATTTCTCTTTCTGGGGTTACAATAACTCTGTGTTGTAAAACAGGAATTGTCGCTCTTTTTATATCTTCTGGGGTTACAAAATCTCTCCCTTCAATAGCTGCAAAAGCCTTTGAAGCATTTAAAATAGCGATACTTGCTCTTGGTGAAGCTCCTAAATATAAAAAGGAATTAGAACGTGTATTCACAACAATATTGGCAATATATTTCAGTAAATTTTCCTCAATTTTTATCTGATTTACCAAAGCTCTGTATTCAACAATTTTTGCTCCTTTAATAATGGAAGCTATTTTACTAACTTTTGTGGTATTTTCCAAAGCTTGCTCACGCATAATAATTTCCAATTCTTCATCTGCATTCGGATATTCAATAATCACCTTGAATAAAAAACGATCTAATTGTGCTTCTGGTAATCTATAAGTACCTTCTTGTTCTATAGGGTTTTGTGTGGCTAAAACTACAAAAGGCTCCTCCATTTTATAGGTAGTTCCATCCATCGTAATTTGCTTTTCTTCCATCACCTCAAACAAAGCAGCTTGTGTTTTGGCAGGAGCTCTGTTAATTTCGTCAATCAAAACCATGTTTGAGAAAATAGGGCCCTTTTTAAACTCAAATTCAGAGTTTTTAACGTTAAAAACAGACGTTCCTAATATATCTGAAGGCATCAAATCTGGTGTAAACTGAATTCTACTAAAATCTACATCAATGGTTTTAGACAATAGTTTTGCTGTGATGGTTTTTGCGACTCCAGGAACTCCTTCAATCAGCACATGGCCATCTGCTAGTAATGCCACCAAAAGCAATTCCATCATTTCTTTTTGCCCAACAATTACTTTTTGTAACTGCTTTTTGATACTGAAAACACTTTCTTGTAATTCAGATAAATCTATTCTATTTGTAAACTCTAAATTCTCTGAATTTATAGGTTCATTCAATTCCTCATTGGGTGTTTCCATACTGTTATTTTTTAAAGAAATTATCAATCATTTTATGTAGCACAAGTAACTCTTCTTGAGTACATTCTGACCTCTTATCTAAAGTGATAATTGTATTGATTAAATATTTTGTATTTTGTAAATTATTGTCTGATTTTGCTGCTAAATTCTTAATAAATTCCTTGTTTAAATTGTTGGTATCTAACAAGTATTTTGTTCTAACTTTCTCCAAGAAAAAAGCGATTTTTTTAGTTACCAAATTCTTATGATCTTGCTCTTTTAAATACAAACTAGAAATGGTTTGAGTAAAAGCAACTGTGGTATTTTTTAAAGGATGAATAATAGGAATGGCACGTTGTTTTCTCCTTGCGTTAAACAGCATAAACAACAAAACACCTGCTAAAGAAACGAATAAAAACCAAGTAAGTGTTTTATGTTGTAAAAAGAATTTAAAGACAGAGTTGTTATTGTCATCATTTTCATTAGAATATTTACTTCTTTTAATTTGTGGATCCCAAAAAATAGTTGAAGATGGCAAATAAGAAAGTACGTTTTCTGCATAGTTTTCTTTACCTGACAACATATAGTAATTGGTGAACACAACAGGATTGGAGTGTACATAAATTGCGCCTTTTCCATGATAAATTTTCATAAAGTTTGGCACTTTCTCACCATCAATTTTTGCAGATCCCAAAACAATGGTTTTATCTTCATTATAGGTTACAAAATAATGTCTTCTAATATTTCTGTCGAAATTAAAAGTATCTTTTTCAAAAGTGTTATCTTCTAAATAGAACTGACCTTTTAAAGGTTTTAAATCTTCAACTAAATACACATTTCTATCTAAATTATTGGTGGTAATTTCTAACTGTTCAATAAGCGCATCACTAAAATAATTTAGAGATAAAAAGGCTGAGTTTCCATCATATACAAAAGAAAGTAAATCTGATACTCCATCATCTGTTAGTTTAGACGCTGTATGTTTGATGCAAATATAATTGCCATAATCGGCACTTGTAGTATCATAATTATAATATAGATAATCGTAAAAATTTTCTTTAAGAGTTACAATTTCTTGGTTTTTAAAAAGAGTATTTACTTCATTATGAATTATATACGTACCAAAAGGACTTTTTTCTTTTTCACGATAATTCTCAGTCCAATTTGTTTTGTTGCAACTTGTTATCAACAAAACAAATAGTAAGAAAATACTATTTTTTAACATGTTTAAAAGTGCTTTCAAGACATCGAATTTATAAAAGATTGATACTTGTTTTGCGCTGTTTTAAAATTGGTTTCATCCACAGGAAATTCTCCATACCAAACGTAGGAATACACATAAGAAAGATACGAAAATTGCGTTCTCATTGCTGGGTTTTCAATCTCAAAAAGGTATTCTGAATTGGTTTTGTCCTTATGATAGTCAATAATTTTTTTGTTTGACAATCCTTTTAAAGATGTCAAATAATAATAACGAATTGCCAATCTAAAATTTTGACTATCAATAGCTTGTTGTAGTAAAGAGGCTAAATCAACTTCATGAATGTCTTCATCTTCATAAATTAATTTCTCTTTAATTTTGGTTGATGATTTTGTGTTTTTCCAAAAAAATACGTCTGAACCTAGTAGTACTTTTACAATCACAAAAATGATAAATCCTCCTAAAAGAAAAGGGAAAATAGTGGTCATAAAAAAAGCAAATCCGTTTAAAAATCCTGAACTAGCGTTAGAACTTTCTTTTTTTTGAATTGGAGCATTCTCTTGATAGATAAAATCTTTATCCTTATACTTTTCTTTGAGATTTGTGGATAAAGTTCTTGCTTCGCTAATATTTGTATCTTTTTGATACACAATAGAATCTGTTTTTATGATTACAATTTCATCATTAGTTATAGATTCTTGTGCGTTTATAAAAAGTGTAAACAAGAAAAGGAGGGAAGCTAGTCTTTTTTTCATCTATCGTAAACCATGTTTTTTAGCGACTTTATAAGGCAAAACCAAATAATAATAACTGATGGAAACTAAACTAAATAAAATTATCGCAAAACAAAAAATCGTAGGCATTACATTGGAATATCGTGTAACATAACCTTCTAAAAATGCAGCCATAATGGTAAAAGGAATCGTACTTATAAAAATATAAAAGGCATCTCTAATTCCAATTTTAAACGATTCAAAGCGTTTTAACGTTCCTGGAAATAAAATGCTGGCGCCAATAATATAGCCTGCTGCAGCTTCTATAATAATTCCAAAAATCTCATAAGTTCCATGAATCCAAATGCCTTTTAAACTATCAAAAAGTGTGTTTTGCTGATAAAAAAACGCTTGAAATACAGCCACCATAATTGCATTAACTACAATATAATAGGCAGTTCCTATGCCTAATAACAAACCTGATAGAAACATATTTAAGCCAACTCGTTGGTTGTTATCATAAATACCAATAAAAGTTCCCCAATTGCTACCACTTTTGTAAATAGCCATGGCATCTCCACTTTCTATGTTTTCTAAAGTTTGATCTACATAACCATCGCTTAAAATTTGTCTTGCAAACGATTCATCATTAAACGTGGATAATAATCCTACAAAAAAACAAACAAAAAAGAAAATAAAGGAAATGTAAATGTATTTTCTGTAGGTATAAGAGAGTAGTGGCACTTTGTCAAAAAAGAATTGTATAAAAACATTTTTATCAGTTCTTTTTGAGTCGTAAACGGTATCAAAGCTGGTCTTGGCAAGCTTATTTAAAAAGAGGGTAACTTTACTTTTTGGGTAATAGGTTTGCGCATATACCAAATCGTTCATGATTTTTATATGCAGGTTGGCGATGTCATCTGGACTTTTTTTCTCTTTATTCGAAATTAATTGTTCAAATTCAAGCCATTTTTCTTTATTTTGCTTTATAAAAGCGACCTCTCTCATTAAGAGCGAATTTAATCATTGCATGAAAACACTCCAAATAAAAACTGCACAAAATGTAAATATAAAATTTACAGCTGCCAATGTATTTCAAAGGCTTTTGGCATTTACAGTAGATAATGTTATAAAATTCGCCTATATCTATTTCGGAATTAAATTTTTTGACTTTAGTTTGTTTGATCCTGCCATCAATGGCGATACTTGGACTATAAAGGCGCTGGATGTTCTGTTTTTTTTACCTGTAACATTTTACTCACTTTATTCCGAAATTTTAATGGAAGGTCAAACCCTGGGTAAAAAGCTCTTAAAAATAAAAGTGATTAATATAGATGGTTTTAAGCCTTCAATTACAGATTATATCATTCGTTGGTTTTTAAGAATTGTCGATTTTAATTTATTCATGTTGCTGTTTGTGTATGTGGCTTCTTTAGGATTATCAGAGCAATATTCGTTGCTTATGTTACTTTTTATGTTTGGTAAATTGGTTGGTTTTTTATTAATTTTATTTACGGACAAAAATCAACGTTTTGGAGATATTATTGCTGATACCATTGTAATTTATTTAAAGGATGATGTACAAATTTCGCAAACTATTTTAGAGAATATTCAAGATAATTACCAGCCAACCTATCCAAACGTGATCAAACTTTCTGATAACGATGCACGAATTATCAAAGAAACTTTTAAAACTTCAGTAAAATTCAATGATTATAAAACCTTGATAAAATTACGAACTAAGATTTTAGAAGTTACAGGAATTAAATCCGTTCATAAAAGTGACAAAGAGTTTATTGATACTGTTTTAAAGGATTATAATTACTATACACAAAATATGTAAAATTACTTCTTTATCACCCTGAATTTATTTTTGGGTCTTAAGAATTAGTATTGATTACAGATATAAAAAACAGAGCATATGTTTTCTATCTGCTTATGTGTTCAATAGATATGAAGTGAAATAAAAATTGGGTTTTACTTTTTTAATTAATTTTCTTTCTGAACGAAAACAATAAAATCATAGAAATCCCACCACAAATTAAGAATCCCACAAATAGAGGATAGGCTGTAACCACCACATATTTACCAATATACCCAGCAATGGGAACTGCCATAATTGTAGAAACAAAGCCGTTAATCGCTGAACCAATCCCAGCAATATGACCAATTGGCTGCATGGCTAAAGAACGTAAATTCCCGAATAAAAAACCGATGGCAAAAAACTGAAGTGTAAAAGAAATGACTAAAATTTCAATAGGCGGATTCACTTTTCCGTAAAAAACAACCACGTAGAATAAGGAAACTAAAGTGAACATCGATAAAAAGAAAAAGACCAATTTTTTCATGCCAAACCTCATTACTACAGTTCCATTGATAAAAGTAGAAAAGCCCACAGAAATAGCCATGGCTCCAAAAATATAAGGAAACTCTTCTACCAAACCATATTGCTCTTGGAATATTTGCTGCGAAGTCCCTAAAAAAACCATAAAAGAACCAGTTATAAAACCACTTAAAATAGTGTATAATTTAGCATCATTATGTTTTAAAAACTCTTTAGTTCCTGTTTTAAAAAGCGATAATCGAAACTTTTTTCTATGAATGTCTTTAAGGGTTTCTGGTTGTCTTTTGTAAAACCATAAAACGACAATAGCACCAAAAATTAACTGACTTGTAAATATAGATTGCCAGCCAAAAGTATCCAACATAATTTTACCGAGTGTAGGTGCAACTACAGGAACCAAAATAAAGATAGAAACCACAAAAGACATGATTCTAGCCATATAATCGCCACTATAGGAATCACGAACCATAGCAATGCTTAACGTTCTTGGGGCAGAAAGTCCAATGCCCTGCAAAATTCTACCAAAAATCATCATTTCTAAATTGGTGGCATACACACAAATAATACTGGCAATCACAAAGATTGAAAAACCAACATATACCATAGGTTTTCTACCAAAACTATCTGACAATGGGCCAGCCACCAATTGTCCTAATCCTAAACCTAAAAAGATCATAGTAATTAACAACTGACTATCACTATTACTTTTTGTGCCAACTGCAATACCAATAACATTTAAAGCTGGTAACAAAGCATCTATAGAAAGCGCTACCAAAGACATTAAACATGCCATCATTAAAATAAACTCGGTTTGAGATTTTTGTGTTCTTTGCATACCACAAAAGTAGTTTAGTTTTATTGCAAAGAGTTTTTTTTGTATTGATAATTTTGATAGTTTTATTGATTCTTTATGGGTTTAAAACATCTAGTTTTTAATAAATCTCTTTGTGAACATTATTTATCTATTTTTTATATTGTTATCTGTTAGAGTGTAAGTGTTTAAAATATTCTATTTTACATAATATAAATTATAGTACAAACGCAACTTTTAAAAAAATTATTTTTTAATGTTTTTACAATGGTTTTTTAAAACCTATTTCAATGAACTTTTGATTAATATTAAATCAAATATAGAAATAAATTTAATAAAAACAATTTAGCCGTTTACATTCGGATAAATGAAATGTTTACAATAATGGAATCGAAAAAGGATTTATTCAAAGGCTATTGAGTATTATTTTATTTATTTATTAAACGAAAGTAGGAAAATAAAACCATAAGCAAATGTTACAAAATCTATCAAAAACCCCGAAAAGGGTTTTTAATGATTTTTGGAATTTGACAGATATGTTTTTTTTTTCCTTAGGGAGTTTTATAATTAAAAAAAATTAAAAAAATCCAAAAGATTAATTTGGGTTAAAAACGTTTTTTTTGAGTGAGCAGGACGTGAAAAAATTATTAACTAAAATTATTAAAAATGACAAATTCAGAATTATCAAAAAGGATTAAAGAAACAATGCAAAAAGCAATGAATTGTATTGAAAGTAAAGAATACAAAAAAGGGATCATATTAAACAGAAAAGCGAAAATACTTTTAAACATTCAAAGTATGAGAATTAGTAAAGAATCTAAAAAATATCAAAATATTTAATAATTATGAGAAAAATATGTGGATGTTGTGGCAGTAGATTAAGCATTGAAACTATGTATAAGATAAAAATACCTCTTTTAAAAAAAGTTAGATTTTTTTGTTCTTGGTGCTTAAAAAAGGAATACGGAGAATTTAATGAATTAAATTGGTGGAAACCTCAAACAGAAAGATTTGAGTTTAAAATTATTGATAAAATTAAGAAAAATTAATAAGTCATATAAATTGACTTACTGAAGTAAGTCAATTTATATGACGAATCAAGAGAGTCAATTTTTATAAGATTAGCAAATAACAAAAAAAAAAAAAAAACCTCTAATTAATTAGAGGTATTTAAATTTGAAAATTTTCTATAAATAAAAATATATGAAGTTTGGAAACATAACAGAAAATAAAAAGTCTAATATTTCGCAGTTTCCTTTATCCTGGAAATAGTCGTGCAAGGTTTCTTTTAAAAAAGCAGTAACATTCACAATTATTATAGCAATTAATTGACTGTTTAAACTTAAATTAAATATGTAATTGATTACATCCAAAAATAAAATTGATACGAAAAAAATCAACGTCCATAAATAAATATGTTCGAGTTTATCAAGCTTAGGAATTAATTTTTTTATTAAGTTTTTCATTATTCCTTTATTTCAATTAACATTAAACCGTCAAAGTAAACAACAACATTATCTGGAGTTCGAATTTTATTAAAAATTAAATTCATATCAAAAATAACATTGGTTTGGGATTCTGTATTTAAGTCAAAACTTTCAATTGACTCGTTAGGTTTATTCATATCTGAACGAATACTAACAGAACCAGCAACAGCAGTTTTTAATCTTACATATAAACGTCCGTATAAATATGGGAAATTTTCATTTAAGCCTTGTATAAAATAACCTGCTTCGGATTCTTTATGTTGTAGAATTGTAGAATATGGTCGAGCTTCAAATTTTATATCATTTATAGTAATTATTGAATTTGTCATTTTTTTAAATTTTTAATTATTTTTTGAGAGTAATTTTCTACTAATTTACGAGTGAAACTTCTAAAGCCTAAAACGTCTATAACAATAGCAAAGAGGACATATTTGTACCATATTGGTAAACTGTTTAAATTAGTATAACTTTCTAAAATATAAATATTCAGATTTTCAAAATTTGAACTATTAAAAGCACGTATAAAGGGAACTATAGTAGCAGAAAAAACAGGGACTAAAAACAAATATATTAATACGTCATCTTTATATGTATATTTTTTATCATTTACAGTCAAATAATCTATATCATTATCCGCAATTGTATTAGATTCAATTCTTTTTGTTTCAGCGATAATAATTGCTTTTTTTTGTTGTAAATCTAATTTTTTTAATTCCCTACGACCTTGAAAGAAATCTTTAACCAAATTTATTAAAGGGTCTAGCCAATTCATATTTTTGTATAAGTGTTATGGTATAAACTAGTTTTAGAATTTGGTAAATGTGAGAAAGAGTAAGACATACCAAATATAATACAATATGTAAAAATTAGTTTTGTCATTTTTTATCTTTTAAAATCTGTTCGACTTGAAACTCTAATTTTGTAATTCTCAAATTATCCTTACTATTATTATTCACAAAATCTTTAATTGTAAAACGCTCAACAGCCGTATAGTCTAAAATACGAGTTTCTAATTTTTCTAATGATAATTGGATGACATCTTGCTTTTGACTGTATAACTTAAATTG